>USEK01000259.1 GCA_900553705.1 uncultured Collinsella sp. | reverse complement strand
AGCCGCGCTACCTGATGGGCGTCGGCAACCCCACCACCCTCGTGCGCGGTGTGGGTGTGGGCATCGACATGTTCGACTGTGTACTGCCGACGCGCACTGGCCGCATGGGTACGGCGTTCTCCAGTGAAGGTCGCCTCAACTTCCGCAACGCGCGCTTTGCGCACGACGATGGTCCCATCGACCCCACCTGCACCTGCCCGGTGTGCACGGGCGGCTACAGCCGCGCGCTCATTCGCCACATGGTCACGCAGAAGGAGATGCTCGGCGGCATTCTGCTGTCGATGCACAACATCTACTACTTGCTCAACCTTATGCAGCGTGCCCGCCAGGCCATTATCGAGGGCCGCTACGGCGCGTTTGTGAGCGACTGGATGAACAGCCCTGCGGCGGTGGACTACTAAGGGCGACAGACACGCTTGCAGCGCGTGGGCAACGGCAAAAGCTGAGCGGCAGCCGCACGTCACATTCACTGACGTCGTCTGCGCGACCGCTGACCGATAGCTTGCAAGCACTTGATGCATCGTGGGTACCATACCGAATAGTTGATGTACGGGCGGGTGTTTGGCGCATGGCGTCGACCCCGCCCGTTTCTATTTTCGATAGGAGTACCCCATGATTAAGAATGAGAACGTCGAGGGCGAGCCTGCCTACGACGAGACGTACCGCCGCGGTCCCGTGGTCATGCGCGGCCCCATGATTCCTAAGGACAACACCTACGCCAACCTGCTGGCGCCCGAGGATTCGACCGACTGGCTGCACGCCGATCCGTGGCGCGTACTGCGCATCCAAGCCGAGTTTGTCGATGGCTTTGGCGCACTTGCCGAGTTAGGGCCTGCGGTGACCATCTTCGGTAGTGCCCGCACGCCCAAGACGGACCCGGCCTACAAGGCGGCGCGCATGGTCGGCCGTAAGATTGCCCAGCGCGGCGTGGCGGTTATCACCGGTGGCGGCCCTGGCATCATGGAAGCGGCCAACAAGGGGGCGGCGAGCGTCAACGGCAAGTCAGTTGGTTTGGGCATTGAGCTGCCGCACGAGCAGGGGCTCAACAAATACGTGAACCTCGGTATGGACTTCCGCTACTTCTTTGTGCGCAAGACCATGTTCGTCAAATACAGTTCGGGCGCTATTGTGTTTCCCGGCGGGTTTGGCACGCTCGACGAGATGTTCGAGGTGCTCACGCTGGTGCAGACGCATAAGGTCAAGCGCATGCCGCTTGTACTGGTAGGCAGCGAGTACTGGCAGGGCCTATTCGACTGGCTTAACGGCCCGGTGATGGACGCCGGTATGATCAGCCCGCTCGATCCGGAGCTGGTGCACATCACCGACGACCTCAACGAGGCCGTCGACATTGCGCTCAGCGGGTTGATGTGAGTAGCTAAAATGGGACGGGGCTAAAAAGACTGGTCTGAAACGTTTGATACCAGTCTTTTTAGCCCCGTCCCAAATGAACTGCTTCTAGGTTGCGGTGGAATAGGGATTGATTGGCGGCTGATAAGCCAAAAACAGTCCCTATTCCACCGCAACTGATGTGGGCGTCCCTAGTGAGTTGGCTGGTAGCGGGGGCAGTAGCTGATGGCGATGGCATCGACGCCTACGTGGGTGGCGATGGTGCAGCCGATGGGGCCGGTGCCGGCGTCTACGTAGTCCTGGCCCGCGAGCGCCTCGTTGACAAGTTCCTGCTCCTCGGCGGCGCCGGTCGTGAGCACGCGCACGCTTGAGCCCGGGTGCTCGTCCAAAAACGCGAGGCAATCTGCCATGGTGTTGGCAACGATGCGCTTGGCGCCGCGGCCCTTTTTGATTGCCTTGATCTCGCCCGATTTCCACTCCGGCGAAACGGCCAGGCGAATGTTGAGCATCTGGGTGAGCTGGCCGGCGAGTTTAGGTGCGCGGCCGTTCTTAACGAGGTTCTCGAGCGTGCGGGGAATCAGCAGCAGGTGGGCGTCGGGCAGCGTCGCGCCTGTCTCTTATACACATCTCCGAGCCCACGAGACGTAGAGGAAT
>USEK01000258.1 GCA_900553705.1 uncultured Collinsella sp. | reverse complement strand
ATCTACACTCGACTAGTCGTCGGCAGCGTCAGATGTGTATAAGAGACAGGCTGTCGAATTTGTGTTGGTGCCGTCTTCAGCCTTGCCTGTGTCGATGCTCGTGGCGTCGGCTTGCGCCTGCTGCTCGGCTGTTGGTCGAGGCTGTATGGCGTCTGCGATGGCTGCGATGGGCATCGTCGCGCCGATCATGGACGTGCACGCGATCGCGCAGAGCAGGTAGTAAAGGGGTCGTTTCATAGCGGAGCCTCTCGGTGAGCAGCCAACAGGGTCCGAAGGCAGCTCCAGTCCAGCACTCCGCACATATTTTGTTGGGGTTTATTTTACGGGAACCCCAGTCAACATCAGCGAACTTTCTGGGGGATGTTGGGGAGAGGGAGCCTTAGGAGAGGTAGTGTCGAGAAAGTTGGTGTAGCGCCCGATCCGAAGTGAGTCGGCCCGGCGTCCTGGAATCTGGAATACGGTTGATATCCTATGCCGCCTCGACCCTGTCCGCAAGCTCGAGGCCGGACTCGAGCATCTTCCTGGCCTCCGCCTCAAGCCGCGCCCACTCGACGGGACCGTCGATTCCCCGAGTGCGACCGTCATCGTAGAGCTCGTTCATCCTCGCCTCCGAGAAGTACCTGGACTCCTGCCATATCTCGTCCTGCTCGCACATGACCGCGCCCGCGAGCCGCACCAGCGAGCCCGTGGAGGGGAACACCTGCACGACGCGCGACCTGCGCTTTATCTCCCGGTTGGTCCTCTCCTGCACGTTGTTGGTGCGCAGGCGCTTCCAGTGGGTCGGCGGGAAGTCGAGGTAGGCCAGCGCGTCGGGCTCGGCCTCCTCCAGCACCGCCGCCGCCCTGGGGCAGAACCCCTCCAGCATGTCGCACGCCGCGTGGTACATGGCCGTCACGGTGGCGGCGTCGCGCCCGCGGAACACCTGCGACACGATCCTGCCCACGCGGCGCCTGAGCTGCCAGGAGCCGGCCTCGCGCATGCAGTCGCGCATGAGGTGGACCGCGCAGCGCTGCCACGCGGCGCCCTGGAAGACCTCGCCGAGCGCCCGGACGAGCCCCGGGTGGGCGTCCGAGACGACGAGCCGCACGCCCGCCGCCCCGCGCGAGCGGATAGCCCGCAGGAAGGCGAGCCACGAGTCGTAGGACTCGGTGTCGACCACGTCGACGCCCAGGACGCGCCTCCAGCCGCCCGCATCGCAGCCGATGGCGGTGACCACGGCGGTGGAGGCGACGCGCCCCCCGCGGCGGCACTTGACGTAGGTCGCGTCGAGCCAGACATAGGGCACCGGCGAGCCGCCGAGCGGCCTTCCGCATAGGTCCTCGATATCTGCGTCCAAGCTCGAGGCGATGGCGCTCACCTGGTCCTTCGAGAGCCTGGAGACGCCCATCTTCTCGGCCACCCTCTGCACCTTGCGGGTGCTCGTGCCCGTGGCGTACATCTCGGCCACGGCGGCCACGAGGGCGCGGTCGACGCGCTGGTAGCGCTCGAGCACGTCCTCAGGGAAGAAGCTGCCGGAGCGCAGCTTGGGGATGCGCAGCGTCAGCGTGCCGACGCAGGTGGCGAGCGACCTCTCGCGGTAGCCGTTTCGGCTGTTCGCCCCGCCGCCGCACAGCTGGTCGGCCTCGGCGTCCATCACGGCGTTCACGACCTGCTCGGCTAGTCTGCGGAGCAGCTCCTGCATGTCGATGGCGCCGTCGTCGAAACGGGGCATGGCGAGCATGTCCGGCGTCGGGTCTGATAAGATTCCCATAGCGGTCTTCGTCCTTTCCTAGAACCTGTTGTTGTGGTGATTTCAGATTCTAGGACGAAGGCCGTTCTTCGTTAAACGGGCGCTAGGGCGACACCCTTACACCAACATTTTCGACGCGATCGTCGAGCTTTTTTTGGTTAATCTCAATGTGGTGTGTATTTGCGCATCATTTTGTAATACATAATGCAGATGATATATCGGTTTTTGCTAGTCCTGTCTCTTATACACATCTCCGAGCCCACGAGACGTAGAGGAATCTCGT
>USEK01000257.1 GCA_900553705.1 uncultured Collinsella sp. | reverse complement strand
ATCTACACTCGACTAGTCGTCGGCAGCGTCAGATGTGTATAAGAGACAGCCGAACTGCTATTGCTCGATGAGCCCACCAAGGGTCTAGACCTGTTCAGCCGCCGCATCATCGCCCGCGCCCTGCGTGACCATGCGAAGGCTGGCGGCACCGTCATCATGGCTACGCACGATTTGGACTTTGCCGAGCAGGTAGCCGACGACGTCGCCATGATGTTTGACGGCGAGATTGCCTGCATGGAGCCGCCGGCCGACTTCTTTGCCGACAACGTGTTCTATAGGGCGTGATGGGATGACGGACTGTCGTTTCTCGCGTTTGCTTGCAAAACTGGAGATCCCACTGTTGTTGGCGGTGCCGGCGGTGATGGCTACCGCGTTGCTGGCGGGTGTTGAGCAGGCAGCGTTGGCCATGCTGGTTGTGGTGGCGTTGGTGCTTGCGCTGTTCTTTGCGGGTTACGAGGCATCTCGTCCGGGTTTGCGCCAGATTATGCCCACGCTGGTGCTGGCGGCGCTGGCGGCGGCGGGGCGCATCCTGTTTGGGCCCATTCCCGACTTTAAACCGGTGAGCGCTATCGCCATTATCGCGGGGGCGACGCTTGGCCGTCGCAATGGTTTTATGGTTGGCGCGCTGGCGGCGCTGACCAGCAATTTCTTTTTTGGACAGGGTATGTGGACGCCGTGGCAGATGTATGCCTGGGGGCTCGTGGGATACGTTGGCGGTGCGCTGGCGTATGCGGGTGCGTTCGACCGCGCCGACGGCACCGTGCGCATGCCAGCGCTGCTGGCGTACGGCTTTGCGTCGGGCCTGCTCTATGGCGTCGTGATCAACGCGTATGACATCATTGGATTTGTACAGCCGCTTACTTGGGCGGGTGCCGTGGCGCGTCTTGCCACGGCAGTGCCGTTCGATATTACGCACGGCCTTGCGACCTGTGTGTTTTTGGCCGCCTTGTACAAGCCTTGGTGTCGCCGCATTAACCGTGTCGTCGTGAAATACGGGCTGTAAGGCATTTCGCGTTCCCTCACGAACTTGCGGTGGAATAGTTCTCGTTTTTGGCTATTTGCTGCCCAAGCAGGAACTATTCCACCACAACTTATGGGGGGAGAGGGGTCACATGATCTGTTTTCCTCTGTCCCCCCCCCAGGAATTACTTGGGGCTAGAGCTCTAGCGTGAGGGTGACGGGGCAGTGGTCGCTGCCAAAGATGTCGCCGCGGATGCCGGTGTCGCGTACGTTGTCGGCGATTGCGTCGCTTACTAGGAAGTAGTCGATGCGCCAGCCGGCGTTGTTCTTGCGGGCATTAAAGCGATAGCTCCACCAGCTGTAGACGCCCTCGACGTCGGGGTTTGCCGCGCGCCAGGTATCGGTGAAGCCGGCGTTGAGCAGCTCGGTAAACTTGCCGCGTTCTTCGTCCGAAAAGCCCGCGTTGCCGCGGTTGGACTTGGGGTTCTTAAGGTCGATCTCCTCGTGCGCCACGTTAAAGTCGCCGCAGGTTACGACGGGCTTGCCGGCCTCGCGCTCAAGCGCACTCAAAAAGCCGCGGTAGGCATTGTCCCAGGCCATGCGCACATCGATGCGCGCGAGTTCGTTTTGCGCGTTGGGCGTATAGACGTCAACAAACCAAAACTTGTCGAACTCGAGCGCGCAGACGCGGCCCTCGGTCGCGGCTTGGGCAACGAGCTCGGCAGCCTCGCCTTCGCCGGCGTAGGACAGCAGCGCAGCGGCGTGCAGCACGCGTAGCGGTTCCTGGCGGCTAAAGACCGCGGTGCCCGAATAGCCTTTACGCTCGGCGTAGCTCCAGGTTTGGTGATAGCCGGGCAGGTCAATATCGACCTGGCCTTCTTGCAGCTTGGTCTCTTGCAGCGCCAGGATATCGACGTCGAGTTCTTGCGCGATCTGGATAAAGCTCGGGTCCTTTTTTAGCACGGCGCGCAGGCCGTTGACGTTCCACGAGGCGAAAGTGTAAGTCTGAGGCATGGTGTCCTTTCGACGGGGTTGGCAGGCTTAAGATTAACGCAACAAGAGCGGGGCGGAG
>USEK01000256.1 GCA_900553705.1 uncultured Collinsella sp. | reverse complement strand
ACGAGATTCCTCTACGTCTCGTGGGCTCGGAGATGTGTATAAGAGACAGGGTGTTGAGGTTGTACATGTTCTTGGACCAGTTCTCGATGGTCGAGTAGCGCAGGTGCGCGCGCTTGCCCACAAAAAGCTCGACAGCGCCGGCGTGGAGGTTGGCCACGTTGTACTTGGGCGCGGAGCAACCCTCGATAAAGTGCAGGTCGGCATCGTCCTCGACGATGATGAGCGTGTGCTCAAACTGGCCGGCGCCCTTGGCGTTAAGGCGGAAGTAGCTCTGCAGCGGGAAGTCCAACTTGGTGCCCTTGGGCACGTAGACAAACGAGCCGCCCGACCATACGGCGCCGTGCAGGGCCGCAAATTTGTGGTCGGTGGGTGGGATGAGCGTCATAAACTTCTCGTGGATGAGCGGTTCCCACTGCGGGTCGTGTAGGGCTTCCTCAATACCAGAGTAGACGATGCCCATCTTGGAGGCGGTGTCCTGCATGTTGTGGTAGACGAGCTCGGAGTCGTACTGCGCGCCGACGCCTGCCAGGTAGCTGCGTTCGGCCTCGGGGATGCCCAGGCGCTCAAAGGTGTTCTTGATGTCGTCGGGCACCGACTCCCAGTCGTGCTTTTGGTCGGTGTTGGGCTTGACGTAGGTGACGATGTTGTCCATGTCCAGGCCCTCGATGGAGGGGCCCCACGTCGGATCGGGGAAGCGGTTGAAGATCTTGAGGGACTTGAGGCGCAGGTCAAGCATCCACTGTGGCTCGTCCTTCTTGGCGCTGATCTCGCGCACGATGTCGGGCGTGATGCCGGCGTCGAGGCGCTCGAATCCCTCCTCGCCGTAGGTGAAGTCGTAGAGGCTGCGGTCGATGTCCGCGACCTCGGTGCGGTTCTTGGTCATTGCGTCGCCCCTTTACGCCTGCTGCTCGGCAGCGGCGGCCTCGGCCTGGGCGCGCTGCTCGGCGGCCTCGCGCTCGAAGGTCTCAAAACCGTTCTTGTCGATCCAGGGGATGAGCGAGGCGTCGTCCTCGCGCACGATGTGGCCCTTGACCATAACGTGGACGCGGTCGACATCCAGGTGCTCCAGGATGCGCGTATTGTGCGTGATGATAAGCATGGAACCGTCGCAGCTCTTGCGGTAGGCGTCCATGCCGTGGCTGACGGTGGAAAGCGCGTCGACGTCCAGGCCCGAGTCGGTCTCGTCGAGGATGGCGAGCTTGGGCTGCAGCAGCAGGAGCTGGAGCATCTCGACCTTCTTCTTCTCGCCGCCCGAGAAGCCCACGCCCAGCTCGCGGTTGAGATAGGCGGTATCCATGTTGAGCTCGGCCGCGAGCTCCTTCACGCGGCGGCGGAACTCTTTACCCTTCATCTCCAGGCCGGGGCGGCCGGCGATGCTGGCGCGCAGGAAGCTCGACAGCGGCACGCCCGGGATCTCGACCGGGGCCTGGAAGCTCAGGAACAGGCCGGCGCGCGAGCGCTTGTCGGTGGTGAGCTCGGTGATGTCCTGGCCGTCAAAGACGATACGGCCGTCGTTGACCGTGTAGACGGGGTCGCCCATGACCAGGTGGCCGAGGGTGGACTTGCCGGCGCCGTTGGGGCCCATCAGCACGTGGGTCTCGCCGGCGGCGACTTGCAGGTTGACGTTGTGGAGGATGGTCTTCTCGTCCACGGAGGCAGTCAGACCTTCGATGGAAAGCAGCGGATTTGCGCTCATGCTGTCCCTCTCTATGTATGGTGTACTCATGGGTGTACTAAACCCTAGGAATCTTCTCGGAATAAAGTTACTATGGGTTCGGCGTTAGTCAAGGGAAAACCCGACTAATTCACTCGACTTTTTAGATGCGTGACATAATAATCAGGTTTGTTTGCTCCGCTTGCATAGGATTTGGGACAAACAAGCCTGGTTTTGTCCCAGTAACGATGGGAGGGTAGGTATGCTCATTTCTTCCAAGGGCCGCTATGCCCTCCGACTGATGATCTATATCGCGGCGCTCGGTGACGCCGAGGGCAAGATTGCTCTGCGCGAGGTTGCCGCTGTCTCTTATACACATCTCCGAGCCCACGAGACGTAGAGGAATCTCG
>USEK01000255.1 GCA_900553705.1 uncultured Collinsella sp. | reverse complement strand
GTACATGACGATGCCGGCGATAAAGCCGCCAACGAACCACGGCACGCTCGGGATGCCCGAGACCATGGTGGCGACGACGCTTGCCTGCGCGGCAACGAAGCTCTTGTCGGGGCCAAAGGCGTCCGGGCCATAGGCGGTGACGAGCGCGACCATGACGGCTGCGGCGACCAGGGCGCCCACGATGCCGCCGATGGCCTGCCCGACCCACTGTGCGCGCGGGTTGGTGCCCAGCACGGCGCCGGCCTTAAAGTCGTTCATGACGTCGCCCGCAAGGCCGCACGCCACGGCCACGATACCGGCGATAAAGAACAGCTTGACCTGCGCGAGCTGCGCGAAGGCCGCCACGATGAGCATGACGATAAGGCCAAAGATCTCCATGGGGTCGATGCCCGTCTGGCCGCAGCTCTGTGCGCTCATGATGGTGGTGACAAAGGTGAACAACGTCACGATGACTGCCGGAACGGGCCCAAGGTCAAGCACGATGGCGATGATCACGGCGATGGCGGCAGCGCCCAGGCCGATGATGCCGGCGTCGAGCTTAAGGGAGCCCGAGATGAGCGACTGCTCGTCGGTGTCGGTGGAGCTGTCGGCAGCAAGACCGCGGACGATACCGGCGACCTGCGGCAGGATGTCCTTGAGGACGACGGCGACGCCAAAGCCCATCATGAGGCCCATGCCCAGGGACTTGACGATGCCCTGCGCAGTCACAACGTCGAACAGACCGGCAGCGGTGCCGCCCACGATGATGCCAAAGTTGCCCAGCAGGGCGCCGGCAAACCAGAAGGCGACCGGGGCGAAGCCCACGAGGAAGCCGACGGAGAGCAGCATGGGCGAGTTATAGATGCCAAAGGTCACGCCGGGGATGTTGAGCGTGCACAGCATGCTGGGCACCACGCCCAGGGCGTCGCGCAGCACGCTATAGATGCCGGCGATGGCCATGGAACCAAAGAGCTGCTTGCCGGTTTTGCCGCCAGCCTCGGTCGCGCGCAAGGTCTGAGCTGCGGCGTTGCCGGTGGGGAACTCAAGCGCGGCGTCCACGATAAAGTGACGGTGGATGAGCGCGGTGGCCAGCAGGCCCAGGATGGTGCCGGCGAGTGCCACGATAAACATGTCGAGCCAGCTGATCTGGTCGGCATAGCCCAGCATCCAGGCGCCCGGGATGGTAAACGCCAGGCCGCCGGCGACCATGGCGCCCGCGGACATGATGGTGTGGGTGACGTTGGCCTCGTTGAGGCTGGCGTTGCCCATGAGCTTAAGGAAGAACAGCGAGATGACGGCAGCGAAGACGATCGGCCAGGGGAGAGCGCCCATCTTGAGGGCGGTGTAGGCCGAGCTTGCCGTGATGATCACGCAGCCAAGGACGCCGATGACGACGCCGCGCAGCGTGAGTTGCCCGCGCATCGAAGCGCGGTTCGAGGGATTGCTCATATAAAACTCCTTTGCGTATATCCGCTTCCCCCGGGAGCGCCGCTACGGATACGGCGCGGGAAGTCGGGTTACCAAGGGCCGCCGCGTGAGCTCGCGCGCGACCGCGCACCAGTATAGCCGTAAGCTAGTCATTTTGGGATGACTGGTTTAGGTAGGCGATATACTGCTGGGCAGACGAAAGGAGCGCCGACGATGCTTAATGGGTGCGCATATATATTGACGGTCGACGTGGGTAACACGTTCATTCGCTTTGGTCTGTTTGCCGAGGATTCGGCCGCGGCGCAGGAATGCCCGCTTGCGACGTGCGAGATCACGACGCCATCGAGCATTACGGCCGACGAAGCGCGTATGCGTCTCGCTCAAGTCATGGCCGCGCTGGCGGCCGATGCGGGCATGCCCGGCGCGCTCGTTCCCGCGGGCGCAGTGCTGAGCTGCGTGGTGCCGGCGCTCGAGCGCCCGTGGAAGGCGGCGCTTTCCCGTACCTGCACGGGACGCGTGCTCACGGTGGGACCGGGACTTAAGACCGGCATGCCCGTGCACTACGACGACCCGGCCGAGATCGGCCCCGACCGCATCGCCGACGCCGTGGCGGCCCGTGCCGTCTACGGCTCTCCGTGCATCGTCTGTCTCTTATACACATCTGACGCTGCCGACGACTAGTCGAGTGTAGAT
>USEK01000254.1 GCA_900553705.1 uncultured Collinsella sp. | reverse complement strand
GTCCGAGAAAGCAGAAGGGAGCGTAAACAATGGATAGCATGACGCTGTTTATCGCATCGCTTGCCGTCTCGTGCATCGGTGCGCTCGCCTCGGTTCTGCTGATTAAGGCCGATAACGCCGCCAAAACCGCCGGCTGCCTTATCGGCGCCGTCGCGGCCGTGCTGTCGTTTGTGGCCGGTATCCAGGCCGTGCTGGGCGATGTCACGTCGGTCGACACCATCGTGTTCTTCCCGTTTGCCCATTTCCAGCTGCTGCTCAATCAGCTGTCCGGCCTGTTCGTGGCGCTCATCTCGGTGCTCGCGTTTGCCGGTTCGATCTACGGTCTCAACTACTTTGATGAGTACCCGGGCAAAAAGGGCCGCGCTGGCTTCTTCTTTAACACCTTCGTGGCGTCCATGATGCTCGTCATCACCGCCGACAACGTGTTTTGGTTCCTGGTCGCCTTTGAGCTCATGTCGCTGACCTCGTACTTCCTGGTCGTGATCGAGGAGAACGAGAATTCCATCCACGGCGGTTGGCTCTACTTTGTGATCGCACACGTGGGCTTTGTGCTCATCATGGCGAGCTTCCTCACCATGACCAACTTCGCCGGTGGCTCGTTTGCCTTTGCGGATTTCCGCGCTACGCAGTTTAGCCCCGCGGTCGCTTCCGTGTGCTTCGTGCTTGCCTTCTTTGGCTTTGGCGCCAAGGCCGGTATCATCCCGCTGCACGGCTGGCTGCCCAAGGCACATCCCGAGGCGCCGTCCAACGTGTCGGCCCTCATGTCCGGCGGCATGATCAAGATCGGTATCTTCGGCATCCTCAAGGTTGGTCTCGACCTGCTCTCCGCCTCGGGCGTTCAGGTTTGGTGGGGCCTTATGGTCATGGTCTTCGGTGCGATCTCGTCGGTTCTCGGCGTGGCTTTCGCCCTGCAGGAGCATGACATCAAGCGCCTGCTGGCCTATCACTCCGTCGAGAACATCGGCATCATTCTGCTCGGCGTCGGTGCCTCCATGGCCGCCATGGCGCTCAACTCGGTCGGTATCGCCGTCCTGGCTCTGATGGCCGCCCTCTACCACACGTTTAACCACGCGATGTTTAAGGGCGAGCTGTTCTTGGGCGCCGGTGCGCTGCTGTACTCTACGGGTACGCGCAATATGGAGAAGATGGGCGGCCTGTTCCGTCGTATGCCGGCAACGGCCATCTGCTTCCTCGTTGGCGCGCTTGCCATCTCGGCCATCCCGCCCTTTAACGGCTTTGTTTCCGAGTGGTTTACCTACCAGTCGCTGTTTAATGCCGCCATGCAGGGCGACAAGGCCGTCATGATCGTGGCCGTGTTCGCTGCCGTCGCGCTTGCCATTACCGGCGCGCTGGCTGTCACGTGCTTCGTCAAGGCCTATGGCGTCTCCTTTGCCTCCGCGCCCCGTTCCGAGGCTGCGGCCAATGCCAAGGAGGTTCCCGCCCCCATGGTGTTCGCGCAGGGCCTGCTCGCGGCCATCTGCGTCGTGCTGGGCATTGGCGCTCCCGTGATCGCGCCCGTGCTGGTCGATGTCGCCGCGTCCGTGCTGCATCCGTACGGCGGCGTGTTTGCCGCCGAGGGCATGGAGCTCATGAACCAGTACTCCGGCGCCGCCACCTCCACGCCCGCGATCGCCATTGCGCTCGTGGTGCTTGTCGGCCTTGCCTGCGGTTATCGCAAGCTCAAGACCGTCGGCAAGGTGCAGAAGTCCCAGCCGTGGGCATGCGGCTATGCTCCCAACGAGCATATGCCCGTCGTGGCCACGACCTTTGCCTCCGAGGTGTCCTGGTTTATGCAGCCGCTCTACACGCTGCGCGACCGCTGCACGGCCGTCTGCTGGTCCATCGCGCACTTCTTCCAGAAGCTCACCGGTGTGGCCGAGGCTGTGGAGCCCGTACCCGACAAGGTTCTCGTCGATGCCCCGCATAAGGGTGTCGAGAAGCTCGCCGACCTCGCGACTAAGCTCGAGGGCGGCAACTACAGCATCTATATCTGTTACATCGTCGCGGCACTCGTGGTGTTCCTCGTGCTCGCCGTGCAAATGGGTTAAGGAGGGGAGAGCATGAACAACATCTGTCTCTTATACACATCTGACGCTGCCGACGACTAGTCGAGTGTAG
>USEK01000253.1 GCA_900553705.1 uncultured Collinsella sp. | reverse complement strand
CGTGGGCTCGGAGATGTGTATAAGAGACAGACCATAAAGCGCGGCAGGCCGGCGGCGCAGGGAAGGGCGGCAAGCTGGTCGGATAGCTCTGTAGCGGCAAACTGCCTGAGCTTGAGCTCGGGCTTAACCTGCTTTTTCTGCTTACGACGACGCGGCTTGGACATCCGTCTTTCCTTCCCATTCCATTACATGTCGAGTGTTTAGTACTGGCTCTCGTGCTTGCTAAAGAAGTCGAAGCGCGGGGGCAGCGGCTTCACGCGGTGCTCGCCGGGCTTCTCGCCCAGGCTCTCCACAAACTCGTCCGTGGAGGCAAAGATGTTATCCCAGCTAAAGAAAGCGACCGGGTCGACGTCGAAGTACTCGCAGATGAGCTCGCAGCCGGCCGGGACGATGCCGTGCATCAGGACGGTCGCCACGCGCAGCTCGGTAAAGGCGTCGACAAGGGCCTGCGTCATCGCGGCATTGGCCGGCTCGCCCTCGAGCTTGTTGGCGGCCTTGGAGGCGTCGCTCCAGCGCTTGTTGGCGGCACGCAGGTAGTCGTCGCACACGGCGAGCGCGCGGTGCGTTTCGAACTTGTACATGGCTTGCTCAAAGGCGAGAGCTGCCTGCTCGGCGGCTTCGACCACGGTGGCGGAGGCGGCGCCGGCGGGGATGCAGCCGTTGCGATAGGGGCTCTCGTCGCCCTCCTTGATGGCGACGCCGTAGAAGCAGCTGCGGGCCAGGCGGTTGAACACGCCGGTCAGCAGCGCGCTCTCCTTAAGGGCCGGGTCGATAACGCGCTTGTCGTCGCAGGCGCGTACCTCGTTGCCGTCCTTGTCCTTGCCGGTCACACGCGTGTCGTATGCCTTGGGGCTAAAGCTCACCGGCTTTTCGGATAGGCCGAGCGACAGCCAGTGCGCGCGCATCTGCTCGCAGGTGTAGTGGTTGAGCAGGTCGTCTGCCGGCGGGGGAGGCGTCTGCGAGGACGAGCTGGCCTTTTTGCCCATGTAGAGCAGGTGGTAGCAGGCGCTGACGGTGCTCTGCGTGAGGTCCCAGCCCAGGGCCTCCCACATGGCGGTCTGCGCGATGCAGTAGAAATAGATGTTGTCCTGACCGATGAACTGGTAAATCTGAGCGTCGTCAGAGCACCACCAGTCGCGCCAGTCGAGCGAGCTGTGCTGGTAGGTGGGTGCGGGCACCTGCGTGGAGTCGGCGGCGGGCTCGCCCATGAGGGCGGCATCCTGGGCGGCGACGCCCTCGGTCACGCCGGCGGCCTTGGCATCGCGCGCGAGCACGGTACGCGTATAGCTGATGGGCGCCCACAGGCTCTCGGGCCAGCACCAGCAGGTGACGTCGTTCACGCCGTCGACCTCGGGCACCGGAACGCCCCAGTCGATGTTGCCGGTGATGCGGAAGGGCACGAGTGCCTTGCCGCTGCGGAAGCGCACGCCACCGTTGGCGAGCACCGCGTGGGCGTCGTCGCGCTCCTTCCAGCTGGGGAAGGTGACGGTAAAGCTGCTCTTGTTGCCCTCGGGCTCCAGCACGGTGTGTTCAGGAAGCTGATCCTCGACGGCATCGAAGGCCTCGCGGAACTTGTTCTGGATGTAGAGCTGGGCCGGTAGCAGCCACTCCTCCATAGTCTTGGAGACCACGGAGCGAACCTGCGGGTTCTGGGCGAGCTTGGCGGTGTAGGTCTTCATAAAGTCGAGGTAGGCCGGCAGGTCAAAGTAGAGGTTGTCGACCGGGCGCAGCTCGGGCACCTCGCCGGTGAGCTGGCTCTTGGGCGCGATGAGCTCCTCGGGCTCAAACTGGTGGCCCAGATCGCACTCGTCGGCATAAGCCTTCTCGGACTTGCAGCCCTGGATGGGGCAGCGGCCGATCACTTGGCGGCCGTTGAGGAACGTGCCGGCCTTGGCATCGTAGAACTGCAGCGTGGAGCGCTTGGAGATGGTGCCCTGCTCGTGCAGGCGCTTGATAATCTCGGCGGTCACCTCGTTGTGGATCTGGGCCGCCGGCTCAAGGCCCGAGCCACCGTAGATGTCGCAGCTGATGTTGTAGTTGTTGAGGGTCGCGGCCTGGCGGGAGTGATTGGACTCGACATACTCGCCGATGGACTTATCGTAGCCTTCGTTTTCCTTGAGCTTGCGGTAGCTCTCCATG
>USEK01000252.1 GCA_900553705.1 uncultured Collinsella sp. | reverse complement strand
CCCACCCAAAGATCGTTAAAGCGACTGGCTCAGGCTGGTCGCTTTTTTGTTGACCTCGCATGGGGTCGAACCCGTTGGGGCGCGGAGCTGAGGAAATGCGTAAGCATTTGCCAGCGCAGCGCGCAAGGCGCAAAGCGCCGCAGCGACCGCCTGCGCAGCAGGCTGACCCCCTGACGGCCCACCCAAAGATCGTTAAAGCGACTGGCTCAGGCTGGTCGCTTTTTTGTTGACCACGCATGGGGTCGAACCCGAAAGGGCACAGCCGCTTTCACAGATCGAGTCTACCCTGGGGATCAGTAAAACCGGCGCGTCTGCACGGAAAAGTATGCCTGGGCGAGCGCGATCTCTGGCTTGTTTGAATCTCCGTTTTGGGCGATTAAATAGCATGCATAGCGCGTAAGCTTGTAGTCTTTAACCGCGCGAGCGGCGACACCGGCAGTTATCATTTTCGTGGTGTCACGAAAATGGGAATCAACTGGAGTTTTATTTGTTTCGCACGAGACTTTTGCCCTCTTAACAACTTCGGCGAAGTTCTCCCATCGAGTGTATCCCATGGGTTCCATTAAATCGCGTGCGAGCCAATACTCAACGCCGTCTTCTACATTGGCGTAGCTATCAAGTTCGACACGCCACTTCTCGATATCTCTACTGTCCATATCTCCTCCTCGCTGGCCTATTGTCTATGCGGGCTTTGCCCGCTCCGTATTCAGAATAAGGATACGCTGCCGTACGGACACGAATGGGCCCCGTGCCACTTCGAGCTCACGGGGCCCATAGATATCGATTAGTTGTGTTCTGCTTTAGATGGGTGTTCGAATTAGTCCGCTCGATAGTGCGATCCGAGGCTTTCGGTTCGTTTGCGCATGGCTTTGACCATTTCCTGTGCTAGTTGAATCTGCGACTGTATGCGGGCGAGCGCAGCGATTTCGCTGTCGTTGGCATGCGGCTTATTTAGAGCTGTGGCATCATCTTGAATGTTTTCAAGCTCGTGTAGTGCCTCGGATAGGCCTGTTTCGGTCCTGTTGATCATGCAATAGGTGCTCATCGTGTGCTTAAGGCCGTGTGTCAGGCGTTCGGCATCTGTTGTGGAAATGCCGTAGCGGGGGAGGGCGATATCCGCCTTCAGGGCTGTCTCAGGCTCTTTCTGCGCTGCAAGGGCTGCCGATGCGCCCGCGATGCGTCCGAACACGATGCCGTTGGCGCTTGACAAGCCACCAATGCGGTCGGCGCCGTGCATGCCGCCTGTCGCCTCACCGCAAGCGTAGAGGCCCTCAACGCCCGTTTGCGCGGTCTTATCGATCTTGATGCCGCCGTTAGCGGCGTGGGCATACATCGCAACGCGCATCTCGTCAGTCGGGGCGATGCCGTGCTCGTCTTGCAGCCAGGTGGCAAAGGTCTGCACAAACTCTGGGACATCCTCGCGGGGGAAGTCGTAGTGGAGTGCCAGGCCTTCGGCACCTGCCTGTTCGATGACGAGATCGATAGCGCGGGAGGCCAAGCGTGACGTGAAGGGACCATATCCAGAGCGCTGCTCGAGCAGGTCGTCCAGCTTGTCGTCGGCAATATCTACCGGCTGGTCTACATGCACGTAGCGCCAGGTTTTCTCGTTGAAGACCAAGTTACGCCTGGGCTCGATGAAGCCAGGCATCATCTGCATGAACTCTATATTAGTAAGTGTTGCGCCGTGCGCCAGCGCGATGGCCTGCGAGGAGCTGAGCACATCAGCCGACGTAAGGCTGCGCTCGAACAGGCCGCCTGTGCCACCGGTTGCGATGATCGTGGCCTTGGCAGCAAAGGGCACGATTCGATTTTCGGTGAGGTCGTAGAGCATGGTTCCGGTTATTCTGCCGTTCGTGTCCTCAACAAGGTCGATAAGCTCATGGCGGGGGAGCAGGCGAATGCCGAGCGACTCGATCCGGGTCGTCAGAGCGTCCTCAAGGGGCTTGCGGGTGAGGCCGCGCCACATGCGCGTCTTGTGGTCAAAGCAGGGGATAAATTGCTTTTGTTGAGCACTCTTGGCGCTTTGCGGACGCTGGAGCTCAACGCCCAGGTCTTGCTCGAGCCAGTCAATCGCTTGGGGAATGCCGTGGACGAACGTTTGGACGAGTTCGGGGTCGGCAACGCCGCCGCCGACGGCCACCAGCAGGTCCTTGCGGGTC
>USEK01000251.1 GCA_900553705.1 uncultured Collinsella sp. | reverse complement strand
GCCCGCGGCCGTGGGTATCGCGGCCGTTCTGGGCGCGGTCATCTTCCTTGTTAAGTGCCTGATCGACTTTGTCGTATGCGGCGTGATCGAGAACTCCTGCTCGCGCTCGCGTTTTAAGGTGCTTGGCAATCAGACCTGGGCCGTCGTGGGCATCGCCGTTCTGGCGTTTGTCTTCGTGGTCGTCGGCGTGTAGGAGAAGGGAGAAACAATGTCATTTGCAGTCAGTCTGTCCCTTCTCGGCTTGGTCGCTATCGCGGCCCCGATGGTGGCCTCGGTGCTCGTCGCCCTGTTCCCCCGTCCGTACGCCAAGTGGTTCAGCGTTTTGGGTGCCGCCGTCTCGACGGTCTGCACCATCGCCCTCGCCGCGAATTTCGCTGGCGCCGGCATGCCCGACACTCAGGTCCCCCTGATCTCGTTTGGGCAGACCCTCGTCATGGGATTCACCTTCGATCGCATGAGTACGCTGCTCGCGCCCGCCTTTGTGGGTATCGGCCTGCTTGTCGTGATCTATTCGATTCCCTATATGAGCGAGAATAACCGTGAGCATCCCGACGCACCGCGTCGTCGCTTCTACGCGTACCTCGCGACCTTCATCGGCGCCATGGCCGGCCTTGTGTACAGCTCGACCCTTTTGGGCCAGCTCGTGTTCTTTGAGATCACGGGTGCGTGCTCTTGGGGCCTCATTAGCTACTACATGTCGCCTACGGCCAAGAAGGCCGGCATGAAGGCCCTGATCATTACGCATATCGGTGCGCTCGGCCTGTATCTGGGCGCCGCCATCGTGTTTGCCCACACCGGCACCTTCGCCATCACCGCGATTGCCGGCCTCGACACCAAGCTCAAGGCTATCGTCCTTTTGCTCGTGCTGTTTGCGGCCTGGGCCAAGTCCGCACAGGTCCCCATGTACATGTGGCTGCCTTCGGCCATGGAAGCGCCGACGCCTGTTTCGGCCTACCTGCATGGTGCCTCGATGGTCAAGGTCGGCGTGTGCGTGTTCGCGCGCGCACTCGTCTCTGCCGGCGAGATTCCCGAGATCGTGGGTTGGGTCGCCATTATCGACGCCATGGTCACCATGCTCTTTGGTTTCCTTATGTACCTGCCGCAAAAGGACATGAAGCGCCTGCTGGCCTTCTCCACGATCGCCCAGCTCTCCTATGTGTTCTTTGGTCTGGGCCTTTCGGTCTTTGGCAGCCAGCTCGCCTTCGATGGCGCCGTCTGCCACATCTTTAACCACGCCTTCGCCAAGACCCTTTTCTTCCTGATCGCCGGTTCGTTCTCCTTTACGCTCGGTACGCGTATGCTGCCCAAGCTTCGCGGCATCGTAAAGAAGTACCCGATCTCGGGCGTGGGCTTTGGTGTCGCCGCGCTCGCCATTGCCGGCGTGCCGCCCATGAACACGTTCTTCTCGAAGTTCCAGATCATCGCCGGCGGCTTTTCTGTGGGTGCCGGCAACGTGGCGATCCTGGTGCTCGTGTGCATCATGGTCGCCGAGACCGTCGCCACCTTTGCCTGGTTCCTCAAGTGGATGGGCTATTGCCTGCCCGGCGAGCCGAGCGAAGAGGTCGCTGCGGGAGCCCCGCTTCCCCGCGCGATGGCGTTCGTGTTCATCGTGCTCATCATCATGGTCATCGTCAGCGGCCCGCTTTCGGCCAGCTGGATCGGTTAGGAGGTAGAACGACATGGGTTATTCGATCGTCAACATCCTTGGCGGCCTTCTGATCGTCACGTCCACCATGGTGGTCGTCTCCAAGAACATCAAGCACGCCATCCGCTGGTATGCGGTGCAGTCGCTGGTGCTCGTGGGGCTGCTCGCTACGCTCGGTGCCACCACCGGTGCGCAGGAGCTGCTTATGTGGGCCGGATCTGCCTTTATCACCAAGGTCGTCCTGGTCCCTTATATCCTCAACCGCGCATACAAGAAGATGGGCGAGCCGAGCGACGCATCGCTCAAGGCCGGCCTTAAGCCCGCGTGGGCCATCTGCATCATCGCCGTCGAGGTCGCGATTTGCTTTGCCGTCGTGACGCAGATCAGTCTGCCCACGGCCGAGGTCGCAACGCCTGCGCTCGCTATTAGCTTCGCTCACTTCTTTGTGGGCCTCACCTGCATCATCTCGCAGCGCAACATCATGAAGCAGATCTTTGGATACTGCCTTATGGAAAACGGCA
>USEK01000250.1 GCA_900553705.1 uncultured Collinsella sp. | reverse complement strand
TCTACACTCGACTAGTCGTCGGCAGCGTCAGATGTGTATAAGAGACAGATCTACGTCACCGCCGCGAAGGCCGAGGGCTTCCGCGACATCAAGGGCATCCTGCAGATTCGTCCGGACAGCTCCGGTATCATCCATGCCCATGGCTACATGAAGTCCAACGACGACGCCTTCGTGCCCGCCTACCTCATCCGCTCCGCGCGCCTGCGCACGGGCGACGTCATCGAGGGCTCGCTGCGTCCTTCGCGCGGCGGCGACAAGCGCGCCGGCCTCGCCAAAATCACGACCGTCAACGGTCTGGACCCCGAGCAGATTCGCAACCGTCCCAAGTTCGGCGACCTCACCCCGGTCTATCCCAACGAGCCGCTGCGCATGGAGCATGGCAAGGACTCCATTACCGGTCGCGCCATCGACATCGTGTCGCCGATCGGCAAGGGTCAGCGTGGCTTGATCGTGTCCCCGCCCAAGGCCGGCAAGACCACAATCCTCAAGAAGATCTGCCAGTCTATCTCGATTAACAACCCCGAGGTGCACCTCATCTGCCTGCTCGTCGACGAGCGCCCCGAAGAGGTTACCGATATGCAGCGTTCCATCAAGGGCGAGGTTGTGGCGTCGACCTTCGATATGCCTGCCGACAACCACACCCGCGTGGCAGAGCTCGTCATCGAGCGCGCCAAGCGCATCGTGGAGCTGGGCGGCGATGTCGTGGTGGTGCTCGACTCCATCACGCGTCTTGCCCGCGCCTACAACTTGGCGGCGCCCGCCTCAGGCCGCATCCTTTCGGGCGGCGTCGATTCGGCGGCACTGTATCCGCCCAAGCGCCTCCTGGGCGCAGCCCGCAATATCGAGAACGGTGGCTCGCTTACCATCCTGGCCTCTGCCCTCATCGACACCGGCTCCAAGATGGACGAGGTCATCTTTGAGGAGTTCAAGGGCACCGGCAACATGGAGCTCAAGCTCGACCGCGACCTGGCCGACCGCCGCATCTTCCCGGCTATCGACCCCGTTGCCTCCGGTACGCGTAACGAGGACCTGTTGGTCGACGAGCAGATGCGTCCGTTTGTCTTTGGTCTGCGTCGCATTCTTGCCGGCATGAACAACACCGAGCGCGCAGCCGCATCGTTTATCAAGGGTCTTAAGGGCACCAACACCAACCAGGAGTTCCTGGTGCGTTCGGCCAAAAAGCACAGCGACTACGAGCAGACGTTCTAGGTTGTCATCCACACGCAGCGATAGTCATCAATGCAATAAAGGGTCGGGGCTTTGAGCCTCGGCCCTTTTCTATATCGCCGCTCCGCGCTTATTTTTGACCATAAGACTGGCAAGCAGCAGGTTTCCCGTTTCAATCCGACATCGTCGCTTGCAATCGACAGGGCGGTTTCGCATAATAGCTTTTAAGCTTCGCGACGGATAACGCAGATGAAACGAACCATATACCGTTGCTTTGGGGCATAGCCCCGCTTCATCTTCTCTCGCGCAGCCAACTGAATGATGCGATTTGGGTGTTGGAAGATGGGGAGAGCTCATGGCTTCTTCTGATGCAACACAACGAGCAGTCCTTGCCGGACTTTCGTGCGGGATCGGCCTTGCCGCTCCCGTGGTTATGTATGCCGCGACGCTGCCGTTTTCGTCGGTGAACGAGACGGTCGTGGCGGGTGCAGTTCCCTTCGCCGTGGGCGCGGTGGCGGGCGTGGGTATCTATGCCGCCTCGCTGGGTATCTCCGAGTATCGTGCGCAGCGTGAAGAGCGTCTGTTCCAGCCCGATGCCATGGGCGGTGCCGCCAATCTCAATCAGCATCAAAGCGAGTTCAAGACCGCCTCGATTCCAGCTCAGCAGCAGGATGCGATTCCGTACGCTGCGGCTTCTGCTTCTCAGGCTCAGTCGGAGCAGTCTACCTCGGCATTCCTTTCCGGCCTGACTGGTGCGTTCCAGCGCCGTCATGCCGATGATGGTGTCCCTACCATCGCTCGAGCCGCAGATGCTATGGACGAGGCCGAGGCTTGGTCCATGATCGACAGCATGCTCGACGACGATTCGCCGGTGAGCTGCGACCCTGCACACTCGCGCGACGTCTATCAAGTCGCCATCGACGAGCTCACCAACGGCGGGCAGACCGGCTCCTTCAATCGCGACGACATCGCCGCCGCGGCACGCGCCGTGTCTGGCTCCCAGGC
>USEK01000249.1 GCA_900553705.1 uncultured Collinsella sp. | reverse complement strand
CTCGTGGGCTCGGAGATGTGTATAAGAGACAGGGCCATCAACGAGGCGCTGAGCCATTACGATATTCCCGTCGATTTTAAGAACGGCCAGCGCGTGACCACGCCGGCGACTATGGATATCGTGCGCGAGGTGCTGGGCGGTAAGGTCAACCAGGAGCTGGTCGCAGCGCTCAACCACCATGGCAACCTGGCCGTGGGCGTGTCGGGCAGCGATGCCGGCACGCTCATCGCCGAGCCGCTCGACCCCGAGCTCGGTCGCGTGGGCAAAGTGACGCACGTCAACACCGACTATATCGAGCGCTTACTCGATAGCGAGTA
This sequence comes from uncultured Collinsella sp., assembly GCA_900553705.1. Lineage (GTDB taxonomy): Bacteria > Actinomycetota > Coriobacteriia > Coriobacteriales > Coriobacteriaceae > Collinsella. The sequence continues at coordinate 1,886 of USEK01000249.1, read as the reverse complement.
CATCCCCGTCATCGCTACCGTCGCGGCGGGGGAGGACGGCGGTTTCTTCAACATCAACGCCGACACCGCCGCCGGTGCCGTTGCCGCGGCGCTCCACGCGCATAAGGCGATCTTTTTGACCGATGTCGATGGCCTGTACAAGGACTTTAGCGACAAGGACTCGCTTATCTCCAACCTAACGCTCGACGAGGTTAACGAAATGCTCTACGGCGGCGAGGTCGATAAGGGCATGATTCCCAAGCTGCGCGCGGCCGTCGATGCGCTTACCGGCGGCGTATTTCGTGCCCACATCATTAACGGTACTACGCCGCATTCGCTGCTCCTGGAGCTGCTGACCGATGCCGGCGTCGGCACCGTGATCCATTCCACCGAGACGGCTTACGAGTTCGATACGCATCCGCATCCGCTTTCGACGTTTGCTGCGCGTCTGACCGAGAACCTTGACGAGGTCGAGAAGCTTCAGACGGTCTAGCTGACCCGCAGCCGCCCCATTCCTGCACCCATAGCCCCGCGCCGTCTGGCGCCCAACGAAAGGCATCCCATGTCACTTGCAGCTCAGCAATCGCTTGAATCCCATTACGTTATGCATACCTTTGGCCGCTCTCCGGTCGAGTTTGTCGAGGGTCACGGCATGAAGCTCACCGGCGACGATGGCCGTGAGTACCTCGACTTTCTTGCCGGCATCGGCGTGTGCAGCCTAGGTCATGGCAACCTGGCTGTGCTCTCGGCGCTCGAGGCACAGACCAAAAAGCTCATGCATGTCTCCAATTACTTCTACATCGAGCAGCGTGGACAGGTCGCGGCGCTGCTGTCCAAGCTTGCTAACGACGACGTAGATGGTGCGCGCGTGCTTGCCGATGCCATTGCCGCCGGCGATGAGACCACGGCAGCTGCTCTTGGTGCCCCGGCTGCGGGCGAGCAGGTTTGGGAGACCTTCTTTGCCAACTCTGGTGCCGAGGCCAACGAGGGCTCGATGAAGCTCGCGCGCCTGTACGCCAAGCGTGCCGGTAATGGCGGCAACACCATCGTGTGCATGCGCGGCGGCTTCCACGGCCGTACACTCGAGACCATTGCCGCCACCATGCAGGATTGGCTGCAGGATAGCTTCCGTCCGCTGCCGGGTGGCTTTGTGGCCTGCACGCCCAACGATGTCGATGAGCTGCGTGCAATCTTTAAGCAGCTGGGAAGCGAGATTTGCGCCGTCATGCTCGAGCCGATCCAGGGCGAGAGCGGTGTGCACCCCATGACCGAGGAGTTTATGGCGGCAGCGCGCGACCTGGCACACGAAGTGGGCGCCGTGCTTATCGCCGACGAGGTCCAGTGCGGCATCTTCCGCTCCGGCAAGCCGTTTGCATTCCAAACCTATGGCGTGGAGCCCGACATCATGAGCCTTGCCAAGGGCATTGCCGACGGCGTGCCCATGGGTGCCGTCGTGGCAAAGAAGGAGATTGCCGACGTGTTTAAGCCGGGCGACCATGGCTCGACCTTTGGCGGTAGCTGCTTGGCCATCGCGGCGTGTGCCGCGACGCTCTCCGCGCTTGTGCGCGGCGACTACGCTGAGCATGCCGCCAAGGTGGGCGCCTGTATGGAGCAGGCGCTGGCCAAGCTCCCGCACGTGGTTGAGGTTCGTGGCCGCGGCCTGATGCTCGGATGCGACTTGGATGACGCTGCGGGCGATGCGCATGATATTGTTGCCCGCGCGCTGGCCGCCGGTGTCGTGATTAACGCTACGGGTGCCCATACGCTGCGTTTCTTGCCGCCGCTCGTCTGCGAGGAAGCCGACGTGGACAGCCTGATCGAGATTTTGTCGGACGTTTTGGCCTAACACAGCGCAATAACTCAATTTGGACCGGGTTCCGGACCTGTCTCTTATACACATCTCCGAG
>USEK01000248.1 GCA_900553705.1 uncultured Collinsella sp. | reverse complement strand
CTACACTCGACTAGTCGTCGGCAGCGTCAGATGTGTATAAGAGACAGTCTGCAGGCCGACTGGGAGAACTTCCGTCGCCGCACCGCCAATGAGCGTATCGCCGAGCGCGAGCGCGCGACCGAGAAGCTTGTTACCGCGCTGTTGCCGGTGATCGACGATATCGAGCGCGCGATCGACCATGCCCGCAGCCAGGAGCTTTCCGACGACTTTAAGCAGTTCGTCGACGGCGTCGATGCGGTTCATGCCAAGCTGCTCGATGTGTTTGCGCACGAGGGCGTTGAGCCCATCGACCCCAAGGGCGAGGCGTTCGATCCGCTCGAGCACCAGGCTGTGGGTCGCGTCGAGGACGCATCGCAGTATGACGAGACCGTCAACGACGTATACCAGAAGGGCTACCGCATGGCGGATCGTATTCTGCGTTCCGCGATGGTGACGGTGACCTACGGCGGCGAGAAGCGCCCCGCACCGGAGCCCGAAGCGGCACCCGAGGATGCTACGGCCGACACGGCCGAGAGCACCGAGGAGTAATTGAGAAGGGCCCCGGGGCAACACCCGGGGCCCTTTCTGGCCTAGTGCCATATGACAGCATGAGCCGTCGTCTGCATGGGCGGCGGACGTAACAGGAGAGGAGCTACGATGGCTGCAGGCAAAACCTTCTATGACATCCTGGGCGTATCCAAGAGCGCCTCCGACAAAGAGATCAAGAGCGCGTTTCGCAAGCTCGCGCAAAAATATCACCCCGATGCCGGCGGCGACGAGGCCAAGTTTAAGGAGATCAGCGAGGCCTACGAGACGCTTTCGGACGAGAAGAAACGCAAAGAGTACGACCAGATGCTCATGTTTGGCGGCATGCCGGGCGCGGGCGGCGCGTATGGCGGCGGCTACGGTGCTGGCGCGGGCGCCAGCGGCTGGGGCGATATCTTCGACAGCATCTTTAGCGGCAACGGCGCCTGGGGCAGCGATTGGGGCTCGGGCTTTGCCGGGGCCGCGGGCGCTGCCGGTGCCGGCGCGGGCCGCAGCCGCGCGCGCAAGGGCGGCGACCTGTCGCTGACTGTCGACGTGACGGCCGAGGACGCGTTTCGCGGCGTGACGCACAAGGTCACTTACCGCATTCCCTCGACGGGCGAGCAGCAGACCATCACGGTCTCGGTGCCTGCGGGTGCGGTCGACGGCGGCAAGCTGCGCTACAAGCGTCGCGGCGAGTATGGCGTTGCCGGCGGCGAGCGCGGCGACCTGGTCGTGACCACGCATGTGGAGGAGCACCCGCTGTTCAAGCGCAAAGGCGCCGACGTGACCATGGAGGTACCGGTCTCGGTCTACGAGGCGGCGCTCGGCTGCACGGTGGACGTGCCGACGCCCGGCGGTGCGACGGTTCGTCTGAAGGTGCCCGCGGGTACCCAGACGGGCAAGAAGTTCCGCTTTAAGGAGATGGGTGCGCCCGACGTTAAGCACCGTGGCCGCACAGGCGCGCTGCTTGTCGAGATCAAGGTGCAGGTCCCCACGAACCTATCCGATGACGAGCGCGATGCCATGACCAAGCTGCGCGAGGCCGACACGCGCGACTATCGCGAGAAGGTCAACCGTTACAAGGCGACGTACTAGGGCGGTCGCGGCGCGCGCCCGCGCCCGCGGGCTTATGATGGACGATAACGAGACGGAAAGGGGTCAGGTAGCATGGCCGAGGACAATAGGAATAAACCGCTGTACATGATCAGCGTGGCGGCCGAGTTGACCGGCATGCATCCGCAGACTCTGCGCGTCTACGAGTCTAAGGGCCTGGTGAACCCCCAGCGCTCGGGCGGCAACACGCGTCTGTATTCGCGTGCCGATATCGAGCGCCTGGAGCTCATCAACCAGCTGACCGACGAGGGCATCAACCTTGCCGGCGTGGTGCGCATCCTCGATATGAAGGAGCGTGCCGAGGAGCGCGAGCGCGAGAACGAGAAGCTTCGCGCCCGCGTGCGCCAGCTCGAGGACGAGCTGCACGAGTACAAGATGCAGAAGAAGATCACCGCCCTGGCCCCGCGCGACGGCTCGGTTAACCCCGAACAGGTCATGCGCAAGCTGCTGGGTGCCGGCGGGGATTTGTAGTTACGCGGTTTTACCAAACCGCGTAACGGGCCGACGCTGCGCGCCGCCCAGAGCGACAATTTGTCATTCAAAAGGCAAGGCATGACCAGAAGGTCTATGCCTTGCCTTTTTCATG
>USEK01000247.1 GCA_900553705.1 uncultured Collinsella sp. | reverse complement strand
TCTACACTCGACTAGTCGTCGGCAGCGTCAGATGTGTATAAGAGACAGCGCTCAACGGCCACGGTATCGCCGGCCTTTCTGCTGGCCTCGACTTTATCGAGGCCCAGGGCGGGGTGGAGACGATTGCAGCTCGCGAGCGCTCGCTTGCCGAGCGTTTCCTCGCAGGCGTTCGCGAAATCCCCGGCATTGCGCTCTACGGTGCCTTTGACCAGCCGACGCGCTCTGCGATTGTGTCGCTCAACGTGGGTGATATCGACTCTGCCGAGATCTCGGATGCGCTCATGCAGGGGTGGGGGATTGCGACGCGCCCCGGCGCCCATTGCGCCCCGCTCATGCACCGCGCGCTCGGGACCGAGCGCCAGGGCGTCGTCCGCTTCTCGTTTGGGTATTTCAACACGACCGAAGAAGTCGACACGGCTATCGATGCTCTGTGCGATTTAGCCTGCTAAAGCTGCTAGAGCGTATATACTTGCGGGACGGGTGTTTTTGCCCGTCCCATTTTTTGTTTCAACCCGAAAGGTGGACCCATGGCTTCATCCGCCCCGCGCGGTCTGCGCTCCGAACATGTCGTCACCGTCGGCATCGCCCTGTTCTCGATGCTCTTTGGCGCTGGCAACCTCATTATCCCGCCACTGCTGGCACTGCAGGCAGGTTCTGCCACGCCGGTCGCCATGCTCGGCTTTCTCATCGCCGCCATCGGCCTGCCCGTCATGGGCTTTATCGCCGTGGCGCTTGCCGGAACGGCGCGCGAACTTGCCGGACGCGTACATCCTAAGTTTGGCGAATTCTTCGTTGCGGCGGTCTACCTGGCCATCGGTCCGTGCCTGGCCATTCCGCGCACAAGCTCTACGGCCTTCGAGATGCTGGTGCCGCTGCTGCCCGAGGGCGTCTCGCATGGCACCGCGCGCTTGGTCTTCGCCGTCGCCTTCTTCGTGGTCGCATTTGCGCTCACGCTGCGTCCCGGCGTCATCACGCGCGTGCTCGGCCGCATTACGGGCCCCGCGCTCATCGCCCTTATCGTGTTGGTCGTGGGCGCAGCCGTGGTTTCGCCGCTGGGCCCTGCTGCCGCGCCGCAGGCTCCCTATAATGCCGGTGCTGCCGTGCAGGGCTTTTTGACCGGCTACCAGACCATGGACCTGCTTGCGTCGCTCGCCTTTGGCATCATCATCGCCGAGACCATCCATGAGCTCGGCGTTACCGACGATAAGCGCGTGGCCTTCGAGATCTCGCGTTCGGGTGTGATCGCCGGCGTGCTCATGGCCATCATCTACTGTGGCCTGGCACTTGCCGGCATGCAGCTCGGCACGGTTATGCCCGATGCCACCAACGGCGCCGCCATCCTCGCTCGTTCGGCCTCCATGCACTTTGGCCTAGCCGGCACGGTCGTGGTCTTTGCGATCTTCTTCCTCGCCTGCATGAACGTGTGTATCGGCCTCATCAGCTGCTGCTCGCGTTACTTCTGCGAGACGTATGTGGTTAAAGGGGGAGCGGAGGCCTCCGAGGAGGCCATGCGCCATCCCTTTGCGGTTCTCGCCTTTGTGTTCGCGGCGTTTTCGTGCGTGCTCTCCAACGTGGGCCTCGACGTGATCCTTATGTTCTCGGTGCCCATGCTCAACGCCTTGTATCCCGTTGCCATCGTGCTGGTGCTTATGGGCCTGGTGCACGGTTTTTGCGACGCGCATCCGCAGGTGTGGGTCTGGGTCGGCGGCGTTGTCGCTGTCCAGAGCGTGATCACCTCGGTTCGCGATGCGTTCTTTACGGGCGCGTGGCTGCCGTTCGATGCGCTGCCGCTGGCAGACATTGGAGCCGCGTGGGCGCCGGTTGCCGTGGTGGCGTTTGTGATCGGCCTGCTCCACAGCCGGTTTGTTGCACATTCGAGGAGCTAGGGTATCGTTGCTTGCACAGGCGGGGAGTCTCCCCTATAATTTCCTTCGCTTTGGGACACGCAAGGTTTAGACCTTAGCTGCTCAACACCTTCGGGACGTGGCGCAGTTTGGTAGCGCGCCTGCTTTGGGAGCAGGATGTCGCAGGTTCAAATCCTGTCGTCCCGACCATATCTTGCGGGCGTAGTTCAATGGTAGAACCCCAGCCTTCCAAGCTGATGACGCGGGTTCGATTCCCGTCGCCCGCTCCATTAGATAAACGAACGGCTCTGGCTCCTTTTGGTGCCAGAGCCGTTTTCATATACCTGTCTCTTATACACATCTGACGCTGCCGACGACTAGTCGAGTGTA
>USEK01000246.1 GCA_900553705.1 uncultured Collinsella sp. | reverse complement strand
ACGTCTCGTGGGCTCGGAGATGTGTATAAGAGACAGCTCCGCTGTCGCCGCTGCCGGCCTTGGCCTTGCCGGCTGCTCCGGAAACAAGGAGCCTGAGTCGACCGGTTCCGATGCCGGCTCCGCCAAGATTTCGTCCAAGAAGGCTGTCGAGCTGCAGGTCTTTGCCGCTAACTCGCTCGAGAAAGCTCTGCCCGAGGTTCAGGAGCTCTACACCGAGCAGACCGGCACCACGTTTGCCGACACGCAGTTTAAGGCGTCTGGCGACCTTGTCGAGCAGATGCGCGCCGGTGCCGCCGTCGACGTGCTCATCACGGCCTCCAAGGGCACCATGGACGACGCCGAAGCCGCCGAGCTCGTCGATGCCGACACGCGTGAGGACATGTTCGTCAACGACCTCGTGATCATTCGCGCCGAGGGCTCCGATACTAAGGTCGAGGCCATCGCCGACGTCGCGAATCTGGACGGCAAGATCGCCATCGGCGACGCCAAGACCGTCCCCGCCGGCAAGTACGCCAACCAGGCCTTAGCTTCTGTGGGTCTCTACACCGGCACCGAGGGCGACGACGGCGAGTACGCGCCCGAGCTCGCCGACAAGGTAGCCCTGGCCGACAAGGTCGGCACCGCTGCGTCTTACGTCTCTACAGGCGACTGCGTGGCGGGTTTTGTCTACAGCTCCGATATCTTCCGCTATGGCGGCATCGAGGAGGCCTTCGTGTGCCCCGAGGATTCGCACAAGCCCATCGTGTACCCGGGCGCCGTTGCCGAGAGCTCCGAGCACGCCGACGAGGCCAAGGCGTTTATCGACTTCTGTCTGACCAACAAGAAGGCTCAGAAGATTTGGGCTAAGTACGGCTTTGAGCTTTCCGCGTAGTGCGGCTTGGCGCGATAATTCCATCGTTTTGTGTCTCACTCCGTCCTTATATTCGCTTGGAGCTTTTCGTGCTTAATAGATTCCGCATCCTTGTCGCCTGTGCTTTGACCTTCGCGCTTTGCTGGGTGCCGGGATTTGCGTTTGCTGGGGACGCTGAGGACGGGGCCCAGGTTGCTGCGACTGCTCATGGGCTTTCCTATGGGATCGAGGGTTTTGAGCGGTTGGCCAAGGGGACCGCTCGTGCCATGGAGGGCCAGCCTGAGGGCTACCGGTTTCCCGTTGACGAGGACGTGGACCTTGTGGTGGCGCCTGCTGCCGATCGCGTTGTGGTGTGGATATCGCCCAAGGCGATCGAGAGGTATGGATTGGATCCGCAGGACAACGAGTGCGTATCGGGTCTCAAGGCCCTCGTCTGTGAGCTCGACAGCGCAAACTGCATGGGAGGTGCGCAGCTGGGGGACGTGGACCTTCCTTGGTATGTCACGGCGGATACAAGGTTTGATGCCGGCGGGTATACCTATGGCTTCGACGAGCACGGTGCGGATGGGGACTGCTATGTGGTGATTGCATCAGCCTCGGGTGATGCCAAGGGCGGCGCGCGTTGGCTTGATAGCGCTCAAATGGTAGAGGCATCGTCTGTCGTGTTGCGGGATGAGCAGGGTCCCTTGACCTCTCTGGTCTCCTTTTTGGGCGACATCGACTATCGTCCGTTTTGGGTGTCCATAAAAACGAGCGGCCTTGCCCTGCTGATCTCCTTTGCGCTGGGCCTGTTCGCCGCGTGGAAGACTATGGGTACCTCGAGTCGCATCAAGGGCCTGCTCGACTCGGTCTTTACGATTCCTATGGTGCTGCCGCCCACGGTCTGCGGCTTTCTGCTCCTTATGCTGTTTGGCCGCTCGACCGGGTTGGGGCAGTGGCTCATCGCGCACGGCATCTCGATCGTCTTTACCTGGCCCGCGGCGGTGATCTCTGCCGTGGTGGTGTCGTTCCCGCTCGTCTATCGTACGGCACTCGGAGCCTTCGAGAGCCTCGACACGCAGATGCTCGATGCGGCGCGCACGCTGGGCTGGTCCGAGCGTCGCATCTTTGCCAAGATTATGATGCCGCTTGGCTGGCCCTCGATTGCCGCCGGCACGGTGCTCGCCTTTGCCCGCGCCATGGGCGAGTTTGGCTGCACGCTGTTCTTTGCGGGCAACTACGCCGGCATTACGCAGACCATCCCCATCGCCATCTACTTTGAGTGGATGGGCGGCAATACGTCGGTCGCGCTCTTCTGGGTCGTCGTCGTGATTGTCTTTAGCTTTTTGGTCATCCTGTTCATCAACTGTCTCTTATACACATCTGACGCTGCCGACGACTAGTCGAGTGTA
>USEK01000245.1 GCA_900553705.1 uncultured Collinsella sp. | reverse complement strand
ATGGTGTGGCCGCCCGCGATGGTGCAGCCAGCCTCGACGCACTTGTCGGCGCCACCCGCCAGAATCTCACCTGCGACCTCGACGCCCAGGCAACTGGGAATGCACAGCAGGTTCATGGCATGGCTCGGTCGTCCACCCATGGCATAAATGTCCGACAGCGAGTTGGCCGCCGCGATCTGACCAAACAGGAACGGGTCGTCGACCATCGGCGGGAAGAAGTCGACGGACTGCACGAGGCCCAGGTTTTCGCCAACACGAAAAACACTCGCATCGTCGGAGGTATCGAACCCCACGAGCAGGTTGTCGTTATGCACATTGGGCAAGTCGTCCAGGACCTGGGCGAGGGCTCCGGGAGCCAGCTTAGCGGCTCAACCGCTCGCGGCAGTCATAGACGTGAGCTTAATCTGATCGTCAGCCATCGATACCTCCTCTCATCGGTCAATCATTTCCTCCCAGTATACGCATGAATGCAGGCCCACGGCCGATGCATTAATCGAGCGCCTGTGCGCGAATCGCCGCGCCGATGGCACCGGCAAAGCGAGCCTGGGGCGAGGTGGTCACCGGCGACCCCAGCAGCTCGCCCAACCGCTCCACCACGAAGGCGTTCTCGCACAGGCCACCGGTCAGGTAGTACGGGGCGCCCGCGGCCTGCCCGGCCATGGTCGCCACGCGCGAGACCACGCTGTCGATCACGCCACGCGCAATGTTCTCGCGCGGCTCACCGCGACCGATCAGGCTGATGACCTCGCTTTCGGCAAACACCGTGCACATGCTGCTGATCTTGGTGGGTTCGCCGGAACGCGCCAGGTCGGCCATCTGCTGCTGGGAAATGCCTAGGCGGTCGGCCATGATCTCCAAAAAGCGCCCCGTGCCGGCGGCGCACTTGTCGTTCATGGCAAACTTGGCCACGCGGCCACCCTTAAGTTGGATGACCTTGGTGTCCTGACCGCCCACGTCGATCACGGTGCCGTGGTCGCCAAACAGGCGCACGGCACCGGTGCCGTGGCAGGTAATCTCGGTCACGACCTTGTGCGCATAGGGCACGGCGACACGGCCGTAGCCAGTCGCGACCACGCGCACGTCGTCGGCAGCCACGTCATAGCCAGCCGCGGCAAGCTCGCCGCGCAGACGCTCGGCCGCATCGACCGACGAATATCCCGTCGGCATGACGCAGGTCCGCGCAATGGCGCCATCCGTCTCCACAACCGCAGCCTTCGCGGCCGTCGAGCCTATGTCGATACCAATGCCAACCACGGCATCCTCCTTCTATGTGGCAAAGCGGCTGTCCCCTTGCCGCGTTCGTCCTACAGGGTCTCGATAAAAGCGGCGATGCGCGTCTCGATCTGGCCCATGTCGCCGTTGCTGTAGTCGGTCTCGATCTTCATATACGGAATACCCGCGCCCTCGACAGCCTCCTGCATGCGCGCACTCTCCACGTTAAAGGTGTGGCACGCCTGGAGCACGCTCTCCACTACGCCATCGACGTGATACTTCTCGCACATGGCCAGCGTGTTTTCCATACGACCATCGTTGGGCGTCATGACCGAGCAGTTGATATCCAGGTAGCGGTCGGCGATGACGCGAAGGATGTCGGGAGCCTCCGGGTCGATCATCATGGCCGTCGTGCGCTCGCCCGAGCAGTCGTCCATGCACACAACCACGCCGCCGTTGGACTCGATGGTGCGACCGATCTTGTTGATCACGCCGCCCACCGGGCAGCCGGTGATCAGAATGCGCTTGGCATCCGCCGCGACCGGGCGCTCGCCCGCGTCGTAGGCCTCGCGCAGCTTGGCGACCTTTTGCACCAGCTGCTGCGTATAGGCCTCGATATCAAAGCTGAACGTACCGGCGAACATAGTGCTCATCAGGTCGACGCCGCTCATGGCCGCCGGCTGGTTGGCCTGCAGCGCAAACATCTCGAGCTGGGCCGCGCGCAGGCGGTTGCGACGACGGACGGCAGCGCGCAGGTCGTCATCGGTGATAGTGATGCCGTAGAAGTTCTCGAGCTCTTCCTTGAGCAGACGGCACTCCTCGTACCAGCCCTCACGCTCGTAGGCGCGATCGCGACCCTGCGGCAGGTGCAGAATGTGCGTGCGCTTGAGCTCGTTGAGTAGCTCGTACATCTTCTTCTTGCCGTCGCAGGTGGTCTCGCCGATGATCATGTCGCTAAAGTACGTAAACGGGCACTTTTGCGAATAGGCAAAACCGTACGTCGACTTGATGAGCGGGCAGAGGTTTGCCGGC
>USEK01000244.1 GCA_900553705.1 uncultured Collinsella sp. | reverse complement strand
AGGAGATGCGCTCGCGGTTGAGATCGACGTCGAGAACCTCGACCTCGACCTCCTGGCCGACCTTGACAACCTCGGAAGGATGGTTGACGTGGTTCCAGGAGAGCTCGGAGATGTGGATGAGGCCGTCGATGCCGCCGAGGTCGACGAAGGCGCCGAAGTCGACGATGGAGGAAACGGTGCCCTGGAGACGCATGCCAGACTTGAGCTTGGACAGGATCTCGGAGCGCTCGGCCTTACGGGACTCCTCGAGCACGACGCGACGGGAGAGGACGACGTTGTTGCGGTTGCGGTCCATCTCGATAACGCGGGCCTCGATGCGGGTGCCCATGTAGGAGGTGAGGTCCTTGACGCGACGGAGGTCGACGAGGGAAGCAGGCAGGAAGCCACGCAGGCCGATGTCGAGGATCAGGCCGCCCTTGACAACCTCGATAACCTCGCCCTCGACGTTCTCGCCGGAGTTGAACTTCTCCTCGATGCGGTTCCAAGCACGCTCGTACTCGGCACGCTTCTTGGACAGGACCAGACGACCGTCCTTGTCCTCCTTCTGGAGAACCAGAGCCTCGATGGGATCACCGAGTGCAACGATGTCTGCAGGGTTAGCGTCCTTGCGGATGGACAGCTCGCGGACCGGGATAACGCCCTCGGACTTGAATCCGATGTCAACGAGCACCTCGTCATGCTCGATCTTAACGACAGTGCCGTTAACGAGATCGCCCTCATCAAAGTCGGTAATCGTACCGTCGATGAGGTTGTTCATCTCCTCCTCGTTGACATCGTCAAGAGAGAAAATGGACGAGTTCTGAATCTCACTCAAAGGTGGACCCCTTTCGAACTACGGGGCCCCGATTGCTAGGACCTACAGAAGGGTGCGACAAGCACACAACGTTTAGGAACACTCGGGAGCCGACAGATACTAATGTGACGCTTATGCAATCACGTTCGTATAGGTTACGGGGAAATCATTTCGATTTCAAGCGTGAACTGCGATTTTTTACTCGTGTGGAGACTTTTTCGTAATCTTATGAACACACGTCTCCGCAACTTGACGATAACCAGCCAGGCATTCGGCTTTGGGGTAAAGTATCCGGAGCCAACGATTCTAGATCGATTTTTCGAGAAAGGTGCCCGCGTGCTCAAAGCAGTCGTTTTCGATATGGACGAAACGCTTCTTAGCATCAACCTCAACGCGTTCATCCTTCGCTATTTTAAGGATGTCTCTTCGATGCTCGCGGATATCGGGCGCCGCAGCCGCGGTGGCACGATGGCACGCCTCGGCACCATCCTGGTCGACCTCAACGCCAATCGCCGCAGCGGCACGGACAACCGCACCAATCTTGAGTTTTACCAAGAAGAGGTCGAGCGCCGATGTGGGATCTGCCTCTCCGATCCCCTCATCTACGAGGCGTTTACCTACTATGACCGCGAAGTTCTTCCGTACAAGAACGACGATGTCATTAACGCCCACGCTATGCCGGGCGCGCACGCCGCGCTCCAGGCCGTACAGGACGCTGGACTGCGTTGCGCGCTCTTTACCAACCCCAGCTTTCCCCAGGGGGCCATCGAGTGCCGCATGGGCTGGGGCGACCTGGCCGACGCCCCCTTTGAACTCGTGACGCACATGGGAAACACCACCCGCTGCAAGCCCGATGCTACCTACTATCTAGAGCAGCTTCAGGTGATGGGGCTCGAGCCACACGAGGTCCTTATGGTGGGCAACGATCCCAAACGCGACTTCCCGTCCCCCGATTGCGGCATCCAAACCGCCTTTGTGGGCCAAGGCAAGCCCAGCCGAGCCACCTGGCGCGGAACCATGGAAGACTTCGCCCGCGAATTCAACGCCGTAGTAGAAGCCTTCTACGAGCACCAAATAGCCGACGAACTGTCGTAGGACCCCTCCCTCGCTCCAAACAAAATAACGCCGCAGACCGAATGTGACAAAGGTTCAGCCCCTTTTCACATTACAAAGATGGCGCCGATGTTTTGGCGCGGACAGACACTATGACCCAATCCGAGGGCACTAAAAAGATAGGAGCCCCCGCTCGTGACCGCGGGTCGGGGCTGCGACAATGATGTTGAAGTGCCATAGGCGCAGCCGCGCCGCAACGAGGTTGGGAGGCTCCCATGCCAAAGTATTCTACCGCGTTCGGGATGGACGTCCACCTGAGGTCGACCACCGTCTGCGCCCTCGACGCGGACACCGGCGAGGCCGTGACGAGGAGGTTCCCCGGCAACCCCCTGTCTCTTATACACATCTCCGAGCCCACGAGACG
>USEK01000243.1 GCA_900553705.1 uncultured Collinsella sp. | reverse complement strand
GAGATTCCTCTACGTCTCGTGGGCTCGGAGATGTGTATAAGAGACAGGTATCTGGGAGCGGAGTGGGCGGATTCGCCCGGCAAAGGCGCCGTTCGTCGTGTTGCCCACAAGCTCGTTGCGGCGACCTCGGGCGTTACGATGGCAGACGCCACGCTGTTCTATCTTTCGACTCGCGGTCTCAAAGCCTGCCTGGAGCGCTTTATCTAATTCCAAGCGCTGCCGCCCGCCGCAACTCGGCTGCTAAAATAACCCTGTTACACGCTATTCAACAGGAGGTTCTCTTGCAGAACTCTGATACCCCTAAAGTTTCGCTGCTTGTCCCCATTTGCAATGTCGAGCGCTACCTGCGCGAGTGCCTCGATTCCGCCGTGGCGCAGACGCTCAAGGATATTGAGATCATCTGCATTAACGACGGGTCGACCGACAACTCGCCGGCGATTATCCACGAGTATATGGAGCGCGATGGGCGCGTCAAGATGATCGACAAGGCCAACAGCGGCTACGGCGACTCGATGAACCACGGTCTGGAGATGGCGCGTGGCAAGTACGTTGGCATCTTGGAGTCCGATGACTTTATGGCGCCCGACGCACTCGAAAAGCTTGTCTCGGCCGCCGATGGCAATAATGCCGACTTTGCGAAGGCGAACTTTGATTTCTACTGGTCTAAGCCCGAGGAGCGCCGTTCGCTGCACGAGATGTTTAAGGCCAAGGACTGCGACAAGCCGGTGCACCCGAGCGACACGACGCAGTTCTTTAAGCAAAAGCCGTCGATTTGGTCGGCCGTGTACCGTCGCGATTTTCTTGAGCGCAACGGCATCAAGTTCTTGCCGACTCCAGGGGCATCCTTTCAGGACACGTCATTCGCCTTTAAGGTTATCGCGTGTGCCGATAAGGCTGTTTACCTGCATGATGCCGTGTTGTCGTATCGCCAGGACAACGAGAATTCCTCGGTCAATTCTTCGGCTAAGGTCTTTTGCGTCAATACCGAGTATGCCGAGATTGAGCGTTGGATTCGAGAGGATTATGCCCGCGGCCACGCAAGCGGCGATGTCGCGCGCATGCTCAAGTTCAATCAGCTCATTAAGTACGATTCGTACATGTGGAACTACGTGCGCCTGGCGCCTAAGTTCTATAAGGAGTTCCTGGTGCAGATGGCCAAGGAATTTCAGGCGGCCTTGGACGCCGGGGACTTTTCGCTTGACGACCTCAAGCCGTGGAAGCGCGCAAATCTCGCTGTCATCCTCAAAGATCCTGAGGGCTGGGTTGACGAGCATCCGAGTTTTGCGACGGATGGTGCCTTGGGGCGTGCTAAGTATTACGCCTCGGTTGGAGGCCCAGGCGTGGTCGCCGCCTTCCTCATCGAATCGCTGAGGGGGTAGGTCGGCATGGGAGAGGCCTCGTGTCCTAAAGCTACCATTGTCGTCCCCGTTTACAACTCTGCGCGCTCCATTCAGCGATGCCTCGATTCGCTGTTGGCCCAGTCCGAGCGCTCGATTCAGGTTGTCTGCGTCAACGACGGTTCGACTGATGATTCGTTGAACGTGTTGCTCCAGATTGCGCAGGCCGACGATCGCGTACTGGTGATTGACCAGGAAAACGCGGGCGTCTCGTGTGCTCGAAATGCCGGTATCGATGCTGCCGAGGGCGAGACCGTCTTTTTTGTGGACGCCGACGATTACATCGATGCCCAGACGGTCGAGCGCGTGCTGCATGCCATGAAGTCTGCAGATGCCGAGGCCGCCGTTTTTGGCGGCGTCTGTGAACCTGCCGATGCTGCCCCCAAACGAGTCCAGCAACTCATGAGCCCCAAAGCTGGTACCTTCGGCGCCCGTGATCCCCAACTGCTGTTCCATTCGAATGCGCAGCCCTATGCCTGCCGTGCGGCTTTTTCGCGCGAGCTGCTCAATCGCGAAGGCATTCGCTTCGCCCCCGGTTTGGCTTTGGGCGAGGACGTCGTCTTCCAATTTGCGGCTTATGCGCTTGCCCGCAAGACCATCGTCATGCCGGATAAGTTCTACCACTACGTGATGGAGAGCGAATCGGCGACGCACGAGTTCAACAGTGTCGAGGCTCGCGCCAAAAAGCTCGATGCCCATATGAGAATGCTCGAGGAGGTCTTGGAGGACTGGGCGGGCTACGGTCTTATGGACCTGTGTCCCGGCGAGCTGATCACCTGGTTCTTGGACCTTATCGTTTTCGATTTGGCGCGCTTGGATGCCGATTGCTTCCGCGGCGTGGCCAGTCGCGTCAACAGGGCATTCACGACGTATCTG
>USEK01000242.1 GCA_900553705.1 uncultured Collinsella sp. | reverse complement strand
AGATTCCTCTACGTCTCGTGGGCTCGGAGATGTGTATAAGAGACAGGAGGACAAACATGACGCAAGCGATAACAGATCCCAGGCAGGCCTCCGCCGCGCTGGCGGAGCTGTTCAATACCCACGAGCGCGTGGTGTTCTTTGGCGGCGCTGGTGTTTCCACGGCAAGCGGCATTCCCGATTTTCGCAGCGTGGACGGCCTGTATCACCAGCAGTTTGCCTATCCGCCCGAGACCATGCTGTCGCATAGCTTTTACGAGGCGCATCCGGCCGAGTTCTTCGACTTTTACCGCACCAAGATGATCGCGCTTAACGCTAAGCCCAACCGCTGCCACACCAAGCTGGCCGAGCTGGAGCGCGCCGGCAAGCTCGACGCCGTGGTGACGCAAAACATCGACGGCCTGCATCAGATGGCCGGCTCACAGCGCGTGTTCGAGCTGCACGGATCGGTCCATCGCAACATTTGCCAGTCGTGCGGCGCGGTCTATAGCGCCGAGTGGATTTGCTCGCGCGAGCACGAGGATGCCGCGGGCGTGCCTGCGTGCCCCGCGTGCGGCGGCCGCATCAAGCCCGATGTAGTGCTCTACGAAGAGCCGCTCGACGAGCATGTGTTGACCGGTGCCGTTGCCGCCATCGCCGCCGCCGATGCCCTCATTGTGGGCGGGACCTCGCTCGTGGTGTATCCGGCGGCAGGCCTTACGCGATACTTTACCGGCGATACGCTGGCCATATGCAACCTTGCTCCCACCGATCAGGATGCAAATGCCGACCTGCTGATTTCTTGCGACATCGCGGCCGCGTTTGCGTTCTAGCCCGCGCGCGCGGATACAATAGAAAGACTGAGTGCAAAGCGACCCCGCCGCCAGCTCCCCAGACTCGGCGGCGTGGGCATTTTAGGAGGATGTTCATGGCGAACGACAGCAAGACATGGCGGTGCGGAAAGTACGAGCTCAGCTTTGACCGTCCGCGCATCATGGGCGTCCTCAACGTGACGCCCGATTCGTTTAGCGATGGCGGGGAGCACTTCGATCCGGATGCCGCCATCGAGTACGGCCTGGCGATGCTCGACGCCGGCGCCGACATCATCGACGTGGGCGGCGAGTCCACGCGCCCCGGCTTTACCCCGGTCAACCCCGACGAGGAGGCTCGCCGCGTGCTGCCCGTGGTGCGCGCGCTGGCCAAGGAGGGCGCCATCGTCTCGATCGACACGCGTCATGTGGCGGTTGCCAAGGCGGCCGTGCGCTGCGGCGCCTCGATCGTCAACGACGTGACGGGCTTCACCGATCCCAAGATGGTCGAGTTCGTTAAGACGAGTACCTGCGGCGTCATCGTGATGCATGCCGGCGAGGTCGCCGCGCCCGCACGCACGCACGCAACGGTGCAGCTCGATACCTCGGCAGCGGCGTTTGTTGCCGAGAAGGCGCGCGAGGCGGCTGCTGAGGCCGCGCGTGAGGCCGAGAAGCCGGCTCGCCGCCGTCGCGGCAAGTTGCTGGGTGAGCCTAAGCCGGAGGCCAAGCTTCCGGGCGGCGTGGTGCAGCCCTCGTTGCCGTTTGGCGAACCGGAGCTCACGTCCGAGCCTTCAAACGAGCAGGAGACGCCGGCCGCCGAGCAGGCTACTGCCGCCGAGACCGTCGCGCCCGCGCCCGAGGCCACGCCCGCAGCCACCGAGGCCGCATCGGAGTCCAATGACCGCCTGGCCGCCATGATGCGCCGCAGCGCCCGCCGCGAGGAAGCCTACGTGCCCACCTCGCAGCTCCGCCGCTTCACCCTGCCCGATTCGGCGCCCATCATGCGCCGCGTCATGGGCTTTCTGTCCGACCAGGCCCGCACGCTCATCCATGCCGGCGTGTCGCGCGACCGCATCTGCATCGATCCCGGCCCGGGCTTTGGTAAGTCGGCTAACGAGGACATCGTCATCCAGCGCGAGACTGCCAAGATGGCGTCACTGGGCTATCCGCTCATGTGTGCCGTGTCGCGCAAGCGCTTTGTGGGCGCCGTCTCGGGCGTGACCGAGGCCGCCGAGCGCGATGCCGCTACGTTTGGCGTGTGCCTGGGCGCCATCCAGGCCGGTGCCAACATCGTGCGCGTGCACGATGCCGCGGGTTTTGCGCAGTTCCTGAACGGTTACTGGGCGGTTGCCAAGCCGCAGCCGCGCCGCGCGTTTGTGGCTGTGGGCTCCAACCTGGGGCATCGCTGCGACAACATCCGCGCCGCACGCGAGATGATCGCCGAGATTCCACTCACCTGCGTGTCCAACCTGTCTCTTATACACATCTCCGAGCCCACGAGACGTAGAGGAATCTC
>USEK01000241.1 GCA_900553705.1 uncultured Collinsella sp. | reverse complement strand
CAGCGTCAGATGTGTATAAGAGACAGATCGCCCCCATCAAGGTGGGCGATCGTACCGTCGGCACGCTCAAGTTCTACTACAAGACCCCGCGCGCCGTCGACCGTACCCAGTATGCGCTTGCCTCGGGCTTTGCCGAGATCTTGTCCACGCAGCTCGCCATCCACGAGCTCGAGGTGCAAAAGGAACTCACGGCGCGCGCCGAGGTGCGTGCGCTGCAAGCGCAGATTAACCCGCACTTCCTGTTCAACACGCTGAACACCATTGCATCGTTTACGCGCACCGACCCGCTGCGGGCCCGCGAGCTGCTTCGTGAGTTCTCATCGTTCTATCGTGCCACGCTCGACAACTCGGGATCGCTTATTCCGGTCTCGCGTGAGGTTGCACAGACCAAGCGCTACCTTACCTTTGAGAAGGCCCGCTTTGGCGAGGACCGCGTGCTTGCGACGTTCGATGTGTCCGAGGACGTGGAAGATACGCTGGTGCCGGCGTTCGTGATCCAGCCGATTGTCGAGAACGCCGTGCGTCATGGTATGGGCGATGACGACGCCCTGAGGATCGACGTGACCGTTCACCAAGACGGCGAGGATGCAATCTTGATTGCCGTGGCCGATAATGGCGTGGGCATGGATGAGGGTACCGCCGCCAGACTGTTTGACGAGCGCTCTGCCCGTCCCGACGCCAGCTCTCCCCAGGGTGGCGGCGCCGGTGTGGCCATGCACAATATTTCGGAGCGCATCCATCGCTTTTATGGGCCGCACTCCTATACGCGTGTCGAATCGGCGCCGGGCAAGGGCACCAAAGTGCTCCTTCATCTTGATTTGTCAGAGAGCATCTTTGACATTCAAGAGTAAAATAAAAGACTACGGGCTCAACGTCATGCGACGGATGCCCGGCGTAGTTAGTTGACGAAAGGTTTTATCCCTATGCTGCGTGCGATGATTGTGGATGATGAGGCGCCGGCTCGCTCGGAGCTTCGCTTCCTGCTCGAGCAAACGGGCAAGATCGGCACGATCACGGAGGCGTCGAGCGTCCGCTCCGCCATCGAGATGCTTATGGAAAGTCGCGTGGATGTCGTGTTTCTCGATATCTCGATGCCCGGTGCCTCGGGCCTGCAACTTGCCGAGGCGCTGCATAAGCTCAAAAATCCGCCGGCGATCGTGTTTGTGACTGCGTATAGTGACCATGCGGTCGAGGCATTCGACGTGGATGCCGTCGATTATCTGATGAAGCCGGTCGAGGAAGCTCGCTTGGATCGCGCGATCGAGAAGGTCATGCAACGCACCAAGCCGGTTACGGACAGCAAGGTGACCATCGAGCGTATCCCGGTGGAAAAGGGCGGCCGCAAGGTGCTCATTCCCGTGGACGACATTCGCTTTATCATGGCCAAGGACGATTACTCCTGCATCTATACCGTCGATGATCGCTTTTTGTCGACGACCTCGCTGGCGCAGTTTGAGGCCAAGCTCTGCGATTTTGGCTTCTTCCGTGTTCACCGCCGCTATATCGTCAACTTGGCGTGCGTCACGGATGTCGAGACGGTGCCCTCGGGTGCCATCCAGCTGGGCATTACGGGCGTCGACGAACGCGTGCCGGTTTCGCGCCGCCGCGTCGTGCCGCTTAAGAAGGCCCTGAGTCTCTAGCACACTGGCCCCGCAGCCCTGTAGACCCATCGTCTGCGGAGCCGTGGGGCCTTTTTGTATGTATCTGCCGAATCGTTTTTTGCGGAAGGGATCCCATGAACAGTGCAAGCGCCAAGCGCATCGACATCATCTCGGACACCCACGGCTATTTATCGCCTGCGCTCTTGGATGAGCTTGAGGGCGCAGACCTGATTATCCACGCCGGCGACCTCACGTCAGAGATGGACTACGAGCACCTATGTACCATCGCCCCCGTGCGGGCTGTACTGGGCAACAACGATTACTACCGCGACTACGGCCCCGATGTAGACCGTCTTGCACTCTTTACCTACGAAGGCCTCAAATTCGCCGTAGCCCACTACCGCGAAGACCTTCCGGTGGGATCCGTAGACGTAGCCATCAACGGCCACACCCACGTAACCAAAGAAGCCCAAGTGGGCCGTTGCTTAGTCCTCAACCCGGGCAGCGCCAGCTACCCCAGAGGCACCCGAGGCCCCACCATGGCCAGAATGCTCGTAAAAGACGGCAAGATCATAAGCACCAAATTTATTGACCTAGACTAACCGCAACAAAAACGGGGGATGCAGATGCGTCCCCCGTTTCCATTTGAGCCAAAGGCGGAAGTTCAACAAGATCCATCAGACCAACCCCGTCGAGGAGCATGCGGGCTAGCC
>USEK01000240.1 GCA_900553705.1 uncultured Collinsella sp. | reverse complement strand
ACAGCGTCGGCATGCGCGATGACCTCGTCCAAGCTGCCGTACTGTGCGATGAGCGCGCTCGCCTTTTTGGGGCCGATGCCCGGTACGCCGGGAATGTTGTCCGACGTATCGCCCTTTAGACCGTAAAAATCGGGCACGAGCGCCGGCGTAATGCCGTGATACAGGTCGTCCACGCTCTCGGGCGTCATGATCGCCACGTCGGACAGGCCCTTGCGGGTCGAGACCACGTTGACGTGCTCGGTCACGAGTTGATACATGTCGCGGTCGCCGGTCACCAGCAGCATGTCGCAGCCGGCCTCTTCACCCAGGCGCGCCATGGTTCCCAGGATATCGTCGCCTTCCCAGCCCTCGGACTGCAGAATCGGCACGTTGAGCGCGGTGAGCAGCTCCTTGATCATCGGAAACTGCGCATGCAGATCGGGGTCCATGGGCGGGCGTTGCGCCTTATACTGCGGCAGCATCTCCATGCGCACGCGCGGTTTGCCCTTATCAAACGCCACGACCACACCGTCGGGGTTAAAGGCATCGATCATCTTGAGAAACATGTTCAGAAAGCCGAAGATCGCGTTGGTGGGGCGCCCGTCCGGCGCATTCATGGTGGGCGGCACGGCGTGGAAGGCGCGGTGCATGAGCGAGTTGCCGTCGATAACGGCAAAGGTGCGGCGCTTGTCAGACATATTGAATACCTCGCTTTGGGCTGGGCACGGTTTGCTCACACCAGTTTACACGCTCCCCGCCCCGCGGCCACCGCACATCAGGCTTCCCTGCCGCCGCGGGCCCGCGCGTGATACGATGGCTCACGGTACATCAACCAGCACGATCGATCCGAAAGGAGCCTGCGTCATGGAGCGTCCCTGCGCATGGAAAAAGTACACGCCACAGCAAGTCGAGGAACTCGAGAAGCTTTGCCGCGGCTATAAGCAGTTTTTGAGCGAGAATAAGACCGAGCGCCTGTGCGTCAAGACCGGCATCAAGATGGCCGAGGAGGCGGGCTACGTCGACTTGGAGACCGTGATTGCCGAGGGCCGCACGCTCAAGGCCGGCGACAAGGTGTACGCCGCCAATCACGGCAAAGACCTCATGCTCGTCAACCTGGGCACCGCCCCGCTCGAGCAGGGCTTTAACATCCTGGGTGCTCACGTGGACTCGCCGCGCCTGGACCTTAAGCAGAATCCCGCCTTCGAGGCCGGCGACATGGCCTACCTCGACACGCACTACTACGGTGGCGTCAAGAGCTACCACTGGGTGGCCTCCCCGCTCGCACTCGTGGGCGTCATCTGCAAAAAGGACGGTACCACCGTCGACATCAATATCGGCGACAAGGCGGACGACCCGGTCTTTACCATCTCCGACCTGCTGATCCACCTCTCGAGCGAGCAGATGTCCAAGCCTGCCAAGGACGCCGTCGATGCCGAGATCCTCGACGTGATCGTGGGCGGCCGCCCCGTCAAGTTCGATGAGGACGACAAGGACGCCCCCAAGGAGCCCGTCAAGCAGATGTTCCTGGATATCCTCAAGGAGCAGTACGACGTCGAGGAGGAGGACTTCCTCTCCGCCGAGATCGAGGTCGTGCCCGCCGGCCCCGCCCGCGACATGGGCCTCGACCGCTCCATGATTCTGGGCTATGGCCATGACGACCGCGTCTGTGCCTACCCCTCCATGCTCGCCCAGATCAACGTCACCAACGTGGAGCGCACGAGCATCACGCTCATCGTCGACAAGGAGGAGATCGGTTCCGTGGGTGCCACCGGCATGACGAGTCGCTTCTTCGAGAACACCGTCGCCGAGATCATGATGCTCGCCGGCGAGGACAGCCCGCTGGCTCTGCGCCGCGCGCTCGCCCGCAGCCGTATGCTCTCCTCCGACGTGTCCGCCGGCTTCGACCCGGGCTATGCCGGCAAGTTCGAGACCAAGAACGCCGCCTTCATGGGTCGCGGCCTGTGCTTTAACAAGTACACGGGCAGCCGCGGCAAGGGCGGCTCTAACGACGCCGACGCCGAGTACGTGGCCCTCGTCCGCGACATCATGGACGAGGCCGGCGTGGACTTCCAGACCTGCGAGCTCGGCCGCGTCAACGCTGGTGGCGGCGGCACCATCGCCTACATCATGGCCAAGTACGGCATGAACGTCATCGACTCCGGCGTTGCCGTCCTGTCCATGCACGCCCTGTGGGAGGTCGCCAACAAGGCCGATATCTACGAGGCCTACCGCGGCTACAAAGCCTTCCTCGAGCGCGCCTAATCCACCCCTTCATAACTTGCGGTGAAATGCGGACTAAACTGGGGGTGCGGACAGAAAGTTGGACCGCGGGGCGGTCCGGACTGGAGGTTCGCAT
>USEK01000239.1 GCA_900553705.1 uncultured Collinsella sp. | reverse complement strand
CTCGTGGGCTCGGAGATGTGTATAAGAGACAGCTACCGCCGCTGAGGGCGCTGCCGGTACCCGCCTGGTTGATCGTCTGTCCGTGCGCGCAGGCTACGGACCCGTCGTCGAGGCGCTGCTCGGCGGCTATTACGTCGTTGACGATCTTGCTGCCGCGCTGTCGGCGCCGGTCGTTGAAGGCGTGACTTACGTGACCCCCGATGGCGCCCGCGTCGCCTGCGGCGGCCTGGTGCGCGTGGGGCTTGATGCCGGCGAGGCTTCGGGTGCCTTGGAGCGCAAGCGCCGCATCCGTGAGCTCGAGGGCCTGGAACCCGATCTGGCTGCCATCTTTGAGCATGCTTCGGACCAAGTCGTTGAGGCCAACGCTGCCGTCGAGGAGGCCCGTGCCGCCGAGGGCGATGCCGCCGGTGAGATCGCCCGTCTTGAGGGCGAGCGCCGCTCGCTGCTTTCCGAGATCGGCCGCTTGGAGCAAAGCGCCAACAATGCCGAGGTCGAGCGCGTGCGCATCTCCAAGCGCCGCGAGCAGGCCTCCGAAGCCGTTCGCGCTGCGCGCCCGCGCGTTGACGAGCTCACCCGTTCGCGTGACGAGGCCCGCGCGCAGGCAAGCGATCTGGGCTTGCAGATTTCCGAGGCCAACGACGAACTCGACCGCGTTCGCCGTGACGATTCCGAGGCTGCCGGCAAGCTCGCCGACGCCAAGGTTCGCCTGGCCCAGACGAGCGAGCGTCTTCGTTCGCTGAAGGGCCGCGTGCCCGATCTGGAGCATCGCCTGGAGGGCATCGACCGCCGTATCCGCGGAACACGCCAGGCCTCGCGCTCGCTCGAGTTGCTGCGCCTGCGCGTCGACCCCATGCACGAGCGCTATTCGGCCCTGCTGGATCGTGCGTCGGATTGGGCCGCGCGCCTGCGTGACCAGGCTTCGCTCGAGGAGGCGGACTCGGCCTCGCTCAAGAAGACCATTGAAGACGCCAAGGCCGAGGTCTCCCGCGCCAAGGAGCGGGTCGATGCCGCCACCGCGACGCAAAACGAGTTCAAGGTCGCACGTGGCAAGCTCGAGGTGCAGGTCGAGGCTGCCATCAAGGCCATTACCGCCGATGGCACGACGGTGCTCGAGGAAGCGCTCATGCTTCCGGCGCCCACGGACCGCGATGCCGCCGAGCGCGAACTCAACCAGCTTGTGCGCCAGATCAACAACCTTGGTCCCGTGAACCAAGTTGCCATGGAGGAGTACGAGCAGCTCAAGCGCCGCGCCGACTACATCGAGGAGCAGCTGGCCGATCTGGAGAGCGCGCGCAAGGCGCTCACCAAGATCACGGTGGCCATTGATCGCAAGATGCGCAAGGCGTTCCTGGTGACGTTTGAGAAGGTCGACGCGAACTTCCGCGAGATCTTCGCTATGCTCTTCCCGGGCGGCCAGGCTCATCTGGAGATGACCGATCCCGAGCATCCTGCCGAGACGGGTATCGAGGTCGTGGCGCAGCCGCGCGGCAAGCGCATCACCAAGATGATGCTCATGTCGGGCGGCGAGAAGAGCCTGACGGCGCTCGCCCTGCTCTTTGCTGTGTACCGCACGCGCACGGTGCCGTTCTATGTGCTGGACGAGGTCGAGGCCGCGCTCGACGACGCCAACCTGTCCAAGCTCATCGGCGCCCTCGATGTGCTGCGTTCCGATACGCAGCTCTTGGTAATCTCGCATCAGCGCCGTACTATGGAGGATGCTGACGTTCTCTACGGTGTCTCGATGCAAGCCGACGGCGTCAGTCGCGTCGTCTCGCAAAAACTCGATCGCGAAACCGGAAAGGTCGTGAATGCATAATGGGATTCTTTGACGCTCTCTCGCGCGGACTTGAGCGCAGCCGCGAGGCCCTCAACGAGGTCTTTTACTTTGGCGGCGAGGTCGACGAGGATTTTTGGGAGGACTTAGAGGACACCCTCGTCATGGGTGACATGGGTGCCGAGGTCGCCATTCAGGTCTCCGATGACCTGCGTGACGCCGCCGCCAAGAAGAACCTCAAGACCGCTCCGCAGCTTCGCCGCGCTCTGGCCGAGCAGCTTGAGCAGCACTTTGTGCCCATCGAGCGCGATCCGTTCTCCGATACGCCGAGCTGCGTGCTGTTTGTGGGCATCAACGGTGCCGGCAAGACCACGACGGTCGGCAAGATTGCGAGCGCCATGGCTTCCTGCGGCAAGAATGTCGTGATCGGTTCGGCCGATACCTTCCGCGCCGCCGCCATCGAGCAGCTCGATGTGTGGGGCCAGCGCGCCGGTGTTCCCGTCATCAAGCGCGACCGCGGCTCCGACCCGGCGAGCGTTTGTTACGACGTGCTCGACGAGGCCGACAGGCGCGGCAG
>USEK01000238.1 GCA_900553705.1 uncultured Collinsella sp. | reverse complement strand
GTTTGGCGGCAGCGTCAACAACGAGTTCACCAAGATCGTCCAGACGCGCCCCAACACCTACCTGGTTGCCAACATGAATCTGCCGCTGCTGATCCAGCTGCTCTTTTCGGACCAGGAGGCTCCCGCCGATCAGGTTATCCGCGAGATCCTCGCGGCTGACGACACGCGCGTCAAGTTTGTCAACGACCTGCTGACCGATGCGGATGACGAGGAAGAGTTCTAGTCACCGCCTGCTATTAATGGGGCCGGGTTTCCGGCATGAGACCTTTGGGGGTCAATCATGATTCAACTGCTTCGCGTCGACCATCGTCTGCTTCATGGCCAGGTGGCCGTCTCTTGGGTCCAGGGCTTGGGTTCTGACTGCATCTTCTGCGTTGGCGACAAGGTTGCCAACGATCCCGTCTGGAAGACTACGCTCAAGATGGGAAAGCCGGCCAACGTCAAGCTCGTCATCAAGGACATGGAGCACGCCATCGAGGCCATCAACTCCGGTGTTACCGATAAGTACAAGATGATCATCTGCGTCGCCAGCATCGCCGAGGCCAAGCAGCTTGTCGACGGCTGCCCGCAGATCACCTCCATCAACCTGGGCAACACCAAGTCCAAGGACGAGCAGCGTCCCGATGCCCGTAAGATCTCCCGCCAGATCTTTGTGACTGCTGCCGAGGAAGAGGACATTCGTGAGCTCGTCGGCCGCGGTGTCGAGGTCGAGATTCGCGCTCTGGCCGACGACCCCAAGGTCGATGCCCTAAGCGCCCTCTAATTGAGAACCACGGGCGGCGCGCACGGCGCCGCCCCTATTCGTGGGCGTACCGGATAAACGCTTTACCCGTTACCCCTATCTACCGTTCACCGGGAGTACACGCCCGTTGAGCGATTGGTATTAAATAGTTTTCTCATGACTATATAATTGGTATCAAATCATTTGCACCGGTTTAGGTGTTAACAGCACACCGGTACAAGCTGGATCTGTCTAGGCGATTGTCGGCATGGAAAAGGGCGCGCTGACAAGTCGGGAATCGCCGCGCGGATCCAAGAGGGATCAAAGGGAGGAACAATGCTTGTTCAAGCGATCCTCATCGGACTTATCGCTGCCTTCGGTAAGCTCGATTATCAGCTCGGTACGCTCTATGCGTTCCGCCCGATCGTTCTGTGCCCGCTCGTCGGCATAGTCCTCGGGGACCTGCAGTCCGGCCTCGCCATCGGTGCGAGCCTCGAGCTGCTCTTCATGGGTTCAATCTCCATCGGCGCTTACGTGCCGCCCGATGAGTGCATTGGCGGTGTGCTCGCCTGCGCCTTCGCTATTCAGCTGGGTCAGAGCACCGAGGCCGCTATCGCGCTCGCGATGCCCATCGCCACTCTGTGCCTGGCCATTAAGAACGTCGTCAACGCCGGTATGCCCCTTCTGGTCGACCGTGCCGACGTCTTTGCCAGCAAGGGTAACCTCAAGGGTATCTACGCTATGCACTGGATTATCGGTCTCGTGATTGTCGTCCTGGCCTTTATCCTGTGCTCGGTCTCCTTCTATCTGGGTGCCGACGCCGTTCAGGGCCTGCTCGACTTCATCCCGACGTTCGTCCTCGATGGCTTTGGCGTCGCAGCCAACATCCTGCCTGCCATGGGCTTCGCCATGCTCGGCCGTCTGGTGCTTACCAAGCAGCTCGTGCCGTTCTACTTCCTGGGCTTCCTGCTGTGCTCCTATGCCAACGTGCCCGTCCTCGGCGTCGCCCTGATCGCAATCATCATCGGCATCGACAAGTACGACCTGCTGGGCCTTGGTGGCGCCCAGTCCCAGCTTTCTGTGGAAGGGGATGAGGACGATGACTTCTAATTCCGAGAACCAGATTACTCGCTCCGACCTCATTAAGAGCGCCGTGAACACCGGCGCCCTGGGCATGGAATTCTCCTGGACCTACTACAAGCAGATGAACATTGCCTTCTGCCTGATGGTCGCCAACATGCTCAAGAAGATCTATGCCGGCCGTCCCGATGATTACGCCGAGGCCTTGCACCGTCACAGCGCATTCTTCAACATCACCCCGCAGCTCGCTCCCTTCGTGGGCGGCATCGCGATGGCCATGGAAGAAAAGGTCGCTCGTGGCGAGGTTGAGCCCGAGAGCGTCAACGACGTCAAGGCCGCCCTCATGGGCCCGCTGTCCGGCATCGGCGACTCCATCTTCCTGTCGACGCTGCGCGTGGTCGCCGCCGCGGTGGGCATCAGCCTGTGCCAGGCCGGCAACCCCTTCGGCCCCATCGCCTTCCTGCTCATCTACAACGTCCCCGGCTTCGCGCTGCGCGTCTGGGGCGCCGTCAAGGGCTACGAGCTGGGCGCTGTCTCTTATACACATCTGACGCTGCCGACGACTAGTCGAGTGTAGAT
>USEK01000237.1 GCA_900553705.1 uncultured Collinsella sp. | reverse complement strand
CGAGATTCCTCTACGTCTCGTGGGCTCGGAGATGTGTATAAGAGACAGGGTCTGGCCCTTGGTCTTGGGGTTTTCCATGCCGTCGCTCATTACAAAGCCCATGATGGCCACGGCTCCCGAGATGGCGCCGCAGGTTTCGGTCATGCCGCCCATGCCGGCACCAAAGCCCTCGGTGAGGGTAAAGGCGATCTGGGGGTCGAGCCCGACGGCGGGCGCGAGCGTGCAGGCGACGGCCTGGGCGCAGTTAAAGCCACGGGCGTGGTACTCGGCAGCCTGAGCCTGACAGGCGGCGGTGTCGAGCTGGGCCGTATCGATTTGCTTCATCGTTGTCTCCTTGGTCACGGTGTACCCGCCTATGGTACCCGTGACGGTGCGTGTAATCATCGAGAGCTTCATGGATGCCTCATTTTATCTATCGAGCAAATGCCCAAGGCTTGAGATAAATACCCCTGATCAATTAGTCACATAACCTACCTTGGGGATGGGTTGAGAGGGGTGCGGGGTAGCGGTATCGTGAACCGAATAAAACTAAAACCCAGGCAAGGGAGCTAGATATGAGCAAGCAGACCATCGGTACGACGTGTGTTCAGGGCGGCTATCACCCGGGAGATGCCGAGCCGCGTCAGGTGCCCATCTACCAGTCCACCACGTGGAAGTACGACACGTCCGAGCACATGGGCAAGCTTTTTGACCTGGAGGAGTCGGGCTACTTCTATAGCCGTCTGCAGAACCCCACGTGCGATCTGGTTGCCGCCAAGATCTGCGAGATGGAGGGCGGCACTGCCGCGATGCTCACGAGCTCGGGCATGGCCGCGAATTTCCTTGCGATCTTTAACGTGGCCGGTGCCGGCGATCACGTAGTCGCGAGCTCTGCCATCTATGGCGGCACGTACAACTTGCTCGCCCACACCATGGGCCGTATGGGGCTGACCTGCACGTTCGTTGCCCCCGACTGCACCGATGAGGAGCTCGAGGCAGCCTTTGAGCCCAATACCAAGCTCGTCTTTGGCGAGACGATCGCAAACCCCGCCCTTGCCGTGCTCGATATTGAGCGCTTTGCCAAGGCCGCGCATGATCACGGTGTACCGCTGATGGTCGACAACACCTTCCCGACACCCGTGATGTGCCGTCCCTTTGAGTGGGGCGCCGACATCGTCACGCACTCCACCACCAAGTACATGGATGGACATGCTGCCTACCTGGGCGGCGTGATCGTCGACCACGGCCAGTTTGACTGGATGGCCCATGCGGACAAGTTCCCGGGTCTTACCACGCCCGATGAGAGCTATCACGGCGTGACCTATGCCGAGAAGTTCGGTCGTGAGGGCGCCTTCATTACCAAGGCAACCGCTCAGCTCATGCGCGACCTCGGCCCCATGCAGAACCCTCAGGCGGCCTTCTTCTTGAACAGCTCGCTCGAGAGCCTGCATGTGCGCATGCCGCGTCATTGCGAGAACGGCCTGGCCGTTGCCAAGTTCCTGCAGAGCCATCCCAAGGTACGCTTCGTGAGCTATCCGGGCCTGGAGGGCGACAAGTACTACGACATGGCTCAGAAGTACATGCCCAACGGTACCTGCGGTGTTGTGAGCTTTGGCTTTAACGGTGGTCGCGCGGCGGCCGAGACCTTTATGAAGAGCCTTAAGCTCGCCCAGATCGCCACGCACGTGGCCGATGCGCGTACCTGCTGCTTGCATCCCGCTAATGCCACGCATCGCCAGATGAACGATGAGGAGCTCATCGCCTGTGGCATTTCTGCCGACATGGTGCGCCTGTCGTGCGGCCTCGAGGATACGGCCGATCTGATTGCCGACCTTGCGCAGGCGCCCGAGCAGTGCTAGGCTAGCGTTCGTGCGAGGCGCCGATGCTGGCAGAAAGCTTCGGCGACCTTTCGTTCCGATTCCGTAGGCGGGACCCCAATTGCGGCTGTTTGCATGCGATTGGGGCCCCGTTTTTTTGCGTTGGGCCACTCGAAAGGATGGATATGGAGAAAACTGCAGAGCAGCTGCGCCGCGAGCACATTGCCCTAGAGGGCGACACCCATGGCAAGAACAAGTGGGCGATTCTGTTTACCGTGCTCATCATGACGTTTATGGTGTGTCTGGATTCGACCGTCGTGACCGTGGCGCTGCCCGTGATGCAAAAGGAGCTGGGCGTGGGCCTCGATCGCATTCAGCTGGTAAGCTCGGTGTATCTGCTTGCGACATGCGTGGCTATGTTGCCGTTTGGCCGTCTGGGCGACGTGCGCGGCAAGGTGAATGTGTTCCAGCTGGGCGTCATCGTCTTTTCGGTCGGTTCGCTGCTGTGCGGCCTTTCGTCCTCGCTCGAGGTTCTTATCCCTGTCTCTTATACACATCTGACGCTGCCGACGACTAGTCGAGTGTAG
>USEK01000236.1 GCA_900553705.1 uncultured Collinsella sp. | reverse complement strand
CGAGATTCCTCTACGTCTCGTGGGCTCGGAGATGTGTATAAGAGACAGGTGGACGAATACAAGAAGAACATCGAAGTTCGTCAGGTCTGCTAGCCGCATCGAAAAATCGCTGCCGAACACCCGCTTTGGATCTCCGAGGCGGGTGTTTTTTGTGCACTGAACGCATATGGCGTCTGCTGTCTCGTTTTATGGAATTGACGACGCGATTGCGTGTGCGCGCTTTCTCGTTTCTTGTTAGACTTGTTGAGAACCATCGATTAACGCTCATAAGTGCAGGAGGCCATAGGCATGTGCAATGTTTCGCTCAACGGTACTCAACCGTCCGATGCGTCCCTGTGCGTCCTGCGCGCGCTTGAGGCGGCTGGTCTTGAGGCTTGGTACGTGGGCGGTTGGGTGCGCGACGCCCTGATGGGGTGCCCCAGCCACGATGTTGATATGTGCTGTAGCGGCCTGTGGCAGGAGTCCAAAGCGGCGCTCGAGGCCGCCGGCATCGCGGTTGTGGAGTCGGGCATTAAATTTGGCGGAATCACGGCTATTTCCGATGGCGAGCGTATCGAGGTCACCACGTACCGTCTGGATGGCTTTTACACCGATGGTCGCCATCCCCAGAGTGTGGAGCGTGCCGCCTCGCTCGAGGACGATCTGGCGCGCCGCGACTTTACCGTCAACGCTATGGCCTGGCATCCCGAGCGCGGGCTTGTCGACCGCTACGACGGCCAGGGTGACTTGGAGCGCAAGCTGATTCGCGCTGTCGGCGATCCCAAGCGTCGCTTTAACGAGGACGCCCTGCGCATGTTGCGTGCGGTGCGCTTTGCCTGCCGCCTGGACTTTATGATTGAGCCCGAGACTAAGCGAGCGCTTGCCGAGTACGCGCCGCTGCTCGACGCCGTGGCGCGCGAGCGTGTGGGTATTGAGCTTGAGGGCATTCTTTCGACCGGTCATGGGGGAGACGCGATGCTGCGCTACCCCGAGCTCATCTGTGCCTCTGTGCCTGAGCTGGCAGCGGGTCGCGGCTTTGATCAGCGAAGTGTCTATCATGCGTTTAACGTTTACGAGCATATCGCCCGTGTGCTGACGGTGGCAGGGGAGCTTGCGCTGTGCGACGGCGTCGCGCCCTCGTCGAGCCTTATGTGGGCGGCGTTTTTGCACGATGTGTCCAAGCCCGAGTGTTTTACGGTCGATCACGCCGGC
Organism: uncultured Collinsella sp.; assembly: GCA_900553705.1. Taxonomy (GTDB): domain Bacteria; phylum Actinomycetota; class Coriobacteriia; order Coriobacteriales; family Coriobacteriaceae; genus Collinsella. Next base: position 1,204 of record USEK01000236.1, on the reverse strand, counting down.
AGCGGACACTTCTACGGTCATCCCGAGCTCGGCGCCAAGAAAGCGCGCGTCATTATGGATCGCCTGGCGCTCTCGCACGACCTGGTGCGCGACGTGTGCCTGCTCATCAAATATCACGACAAGCCGCTGCGCCCCGAGCGCTCCTGCCTGCTCAATATGATGCGCGCGCTTTCGGGCGAGGGTGTCGACACGGCCCGCCTGATTGACGAACTCATGGATCTTAAGCGTGCCGATACGCTCGGCAAGGCCCCGTCGTGCTTCTATTACGTCGAGACGATTGAGGAGATGCGCGCGATGGCGCACGAGCTGCTGAAGGCAGGGGAGCCCTATACGCTCAAGATGCTCGCCATCAACGGCGGCGACCTGATCCGTGCCGGAGTCAAGCCCGGGCCGGAACTGGGGCAGCTACTCAACGCCGCCCTCGACGCCGTGATCGAAGACAACATTCCCAACGAGCGCGAAGCTCTTTTGGTCCAGCTCAACTTGAATTAGCTACCCAGTTTACCTGCGTGTTCCATAACCTGCCGACAATTTTTCGGCAATTTGGAATTTCTTCTTGCGCTGACGTTTTTTGTCCCGTAATATATTTCCTCGCAGCACGGCAGTGCAGATGTCATGTGGCCCGTTCGTCTAGCGGTTTAGGACGCCGCCCTCTCAAGGCGGAGATCACCAGTTCGAATCTGGTACGGGCTACCACGCAACTGATACCCGGACTTCCCATGGAAGGCCGGGTTTTTTTATTTCAAACAACCGTCTGCAATTCCCGTTTGTACCAGAGCTTTGCGTTCTGCTTATGTTCCTTGCGGGTACAATATCCAAGATATTTTGACTGTTAGAAGGAGTCTCATGACGGAGTCCTCTCAGCATACGTCTAAGCCCCAGGTCGAGGTTGAGGCCTCGGGCGGAGATGACAATAAGAGCGCACGCCGCGGCGCCATCTTTATCGGCGCCGTGCTGGTGGGTTATATCGTCTATCTGGTGGTAACCGGGCAGATGGGGCAGTTCTGGGCCGCTATGTCGAGTGTCCAGGCGCCATGGCTCGTTGTCGCGTGTCTCTGCATGTTCATGTATCTGTTCTTTGGCATTGTGGCCTATGCGATCGCCGTCTGGCTCGACCCTTATTCGCCCGTCGGCATCCGCGACCTGATCTCGGTCTGTCTCTTATACACATCTCCGAGCCCACGAGACGTAGAGGAATCTCGTA
>USEK01000235.1 GCA_900553705.1 uncultured Collinsella sp. | reverse complement strand
TACACTCGACTAGTCGTCGGCAGCGTCAGATGTGTATAAGAGACAGGTTGTAAATCGTAATAGCCGTGGGATAAAGATAGCGCCCGGACTGGATCACATAGACCAAACCCTGCGCAAAACAGGAGAAGAACAACTCGTCGAGCGTCGACTCCCCCACCATCTTGCGCAGCGCATGCGCATAGTCGCCGTGGCGGTTGGGCTCGATGGCATCGGCCACAAAGACCACCATATCGAGCGGCGTCATGTCGCAGGCACCCACGGTGTGACGGTCGACAGCCTGGAAAACGGCCGGCGACAACTCGGGGAAAAGCTGCGGAAGCTCATAGGCGGCAACAGGGCCATGCAAAAGCGGCGTCGCGGCGGAAGGAGAGCCGGCAATCTTAATGCCGTAATGCAGAGCGCGCGTGACCAGCTCGTCGTCGGAGAGCACTTTGTCCCAGTCATGGATCAGGCCGGCGGCAGCGGCATCAAAGCGGTCAACGCCGTAGACCTCGGCCAGATGAAGTGCGGTCTCGGCAACACCCAGCGAATGCACATAGCGCTTGCGCTTATCCTTCATGCGAACATCGAGCAGCTCTTGAATGCGCTTGAGCAGCGCGCGCTCATCGCCCTCAAACTGATCCTCTACCGACAACGTAGACCCCCATCACTCAAAATCTTCTTGGCCCAAATCGGCATATAGCCTGCGTTTGCGAATGTAGCCGAGCACGGACTCGCTCGTAAGATAGCGCACGCTCATGCCGCGGGCAACTCGCTTACGAATGTTCGTCGAGCTGATCGCCAGCGCCGGAATCTGAATATAGCGCACGTCGAACGGCAGCCCCGACTCTTTGATTCGGGCACGCGCCGTATCGATATCAAAACCCGGTCGCGTCGCCGCAATAAAGGTAGCAAGCTCAGCGATTCGTTCGGCATCATGCCAGGTCACAATATCGATAATCGCGTCGGCGCCCGTAATAAAGTAGAGCTTTACCTGCGGCGGGTAAAAGTCGCGAAGGGCATGAAGCGTATCGGCCGTGTAGGTTACGCCCGGACGGTCGATCTCGAACCGACTCGCCAAAAAGGCCGGGTTCGCGGCGGTGGCGAGGACCGTCATGGCATAACGGTCCTCAGCAGGCGTCACCGGCTTGTCAAGCTTAAAAGCAGGAGAGCCCGCCGGCATAAAGAGCACAGCGTCCAAGTCGAGCGACTCGCGCGCCTGCTCGGCAGTCACCAGGTGCCCGTAATGGATGGGATCAAAGGTGCCACCCATAATGCCGAGCCTAAACTCCTGCCCGTCCTCTAGAGGAAGCTCGGGCAGACCGATTCCACCGCGCAGCGACATGGCCTACTCGCCCTCCGAGGTCTCGGCATCGCCCGCGGCATCCGCCGCATCGACAACCTCGACGCCCTCATCCGCAGCATCAGCCACGTCAATGGCTTCAACGGCAACGTCCTCGCCAGCATCCTCGAGCTCTTCGTACTCCGAGAAGTCCTCAGCGCCCTCAAAGTCAAAGGCGCGCTGACAAATGCGGACCTCGTCGCCCGCACGGCAACCGGCCTTCTCGAGCGCGTCGTCAACACCCATACGCGCAAACTTATGCTGCAGGTAAATGACGGCTTCCTCGTTTTCCCAGTCGGTCTGGATGACCATACGCTCAATGGCACGACCGACCACGCGGAAGGCACCGGGCTCTTCCTGAACAATGCGGAAACGCTTCTCACGCTGCAGGCGACGGCGCTCCCACTCATCGTCGCGCAGAACGACCGGCTCATCCGAGACAGCCAACTCGGCGCGCAGCTTAGCCACCTGCTCGCCCACGGCAAGCATCAGCGTATTGAGGCCGGCGCCCGTCACGGCAGACACGGCAAAGAACATATGTCCATCGTCGAGCGCTGCGCGCTTGAGGTCGGCAATCTTGTCGGCCGTGCCCGGCGCATCGCACTTGTTGGCAACGACGATCTGCGGACGCTCCGAAAGCTCGGCGCCATACTGCTCGAGCTCGCGGTTGATGATGTGGTAATCCTCGACCGGATCGCGATCCTCAAAACCACCCGTCATGTCGACGACGTGCATGATCAGGGCCGTACGCTCAATGTGGCGCAAGAACTGGTGACCCAGGCCCTTACCCTCGCTCGCGCCTTCGATAAGACCGGGGACGTCAGCAACGACGTAAGAATATTCGCCGGCACGCACCATGCCGAGGTTCGGCACGAGCGTGGTAAACGGGTAGTCGGCGATCTTGGGGCGGGCGGCACTCATGCGCGCGATGAGCGATGACTTACCCACCGAGGGGAAGCCCACGAGCGCGGCATCGGCCATGAGCTTCATCTCGAGCTCAATCCAGTGCTCCTCGGCCGGCTCGCCCAGCTGGGCGACTGTCTCTTATACACATCTCCGAGCCCACGAGACGTAGAGGAATCTCGTA
>USEK01000234.1 GCA_900553705.1 uncultured Collinsella sp. | reverse complement strand
GCGCCGCCCAGAGCGACAATTTGTCATTCAAAAGGCATGGCATGACCAGAAGGTCAATGCCCTGCCTTTTTCATGCCAACTTGTTCGCCTTGGACGTCGCTCGCTGACGTTGGCTCAACCTGCGATGTTGACTACTCCCCTTGTATCAAAAACCGCCCCGTTCTCTGTAGAGGACGGGGCGGTTCGTCTTTTGGACTTGTGCAGCCAGGCTTATGCAAAGCGGGCGACGAGCTCCTGGAGCACGTCGGTCATCTTGACGAGCGAACTGACCGGGACGAACTCGTTGACGCCGTGGTAGCAATAGCCGCCGGTGGAAAGGTTGGGGCAGGGCAGACCGCGGAACGACAGCTGAGCGCCGTCGGTGCCGCCACGAATCGGCAGCACTTGGGGCTCAACGCCGCAGGCAAGGTAGGCTTCCTTGGCAACATCAATAAGCTCGGGATAGTCACGAACGATCTCGGCCATATTTCGATACTGCTGCTTAATCTCGACTGTCACGCGCTCCTCACCCAGACGCTGGTTGAGCATCGAGGCGGCGGCATCAATAAGGTCGAGTTTCTGCTGGAACTTGGCGGCGTCATGATCGCGGATGATATAGCGCGCTGTGGCGTGATCGACGGTCGCAGATACACCCTCAAGGTGATAAAAGCCCTCGTAGCCTTCCGTATACTCCGGGCGCTGCACGTAGGGGAGCAACGCGTTGAAGTCGCAGAACAGATTGCCTGCGTTGACCATACGGCCCTTAGCGTCGCCCGGGTGGATGGACTGGCCCTCAAAGCGGACGGTCGCCTCGGCGGCGTTAAAGCACTCCCACTCCAGCTCGCCGATGGGGCCGCCGTCGACCGTGTAGGCGTACTTGCAGCCAAAGGTAGCGATATCCAACAGCTCGGCTCCGTGGCCGATTTCCTCGTCAGGGCAGAAGCAAATGCCGAGTGCGGGATGGGGCAAAGAAGGGTCCTGAGCGATACGCGCGACAAGCGACATGATCTCGGCGACGCCTGCCTTGTCGTCTGCGCCCAGCAGCGTGGTGCCATCGCTGCAGACCAGGTCCTCACCCGCGAGGTCGTTCAGGGCGGGAAGCTTGGCGGTACTCATGGCAACGGGCTTACCGTCAACCGTGCCGCAGACCAGGTCGCCGCCTTCGTAGTGTACGATGTGCGGCTTCACGCCGGCGCCCGGTGCAACTTCGGTGGTGTCGAGATGGGCGATCAGGCCCAGGGCGGGCTTGTCCTCAGCGCCCGCACTTGCGGGGATATGCGCGCAGACATAGGCGTGCTCGGTCACGTAGGCATCTTCCGCACCAAGCTCGCGCAGCTCTTCAGCCAGCACGTTGGCAAGGTCAAACTGAACGGCGCTCGAGGGTACCTGGTCGCAGTTTGCATCCTCGGACTGCGTGTTGATCTGGACGTAGCGCAAAAAGCGCTCGAGGACATCGGGGCTCGTGGTGGTGTTTTCCATAAAGACCGCTCCAATCTTGGTCGTCGTGTGCAACAAGAACTCTAGCACGGTATGCCACGGCATACCACGACGCTTGGATGGGGTAGAATCAGCCATTGAATGCAGAAGGGACGGAAGATCATGGATACGACAAATAGCTCGCGCGAACTACATCTGACGGTGGCGAACGAAGACTACTTGGAGTGCATGGTTCGCATTGAAAGCGAAGAGGGGGAAACCAACGGCGTGCGATCGGTCGACATCGCGCAGCGCCTTGGCGTCTCCAAGGCATCGGTCAATAAAGCGGTTTCGGCGCTCAAGGCATCCGAACTTGTCGAGCAATCGCACTACGGCAAGGTAGTCCTGACCGATCGTGGCCGCGAGGTTGGTACGGCTATCTGGTACCGTCATCGCCTCATCCGCACGTTTTTGGTTCAGGAGCTCGGTGTCGAATTTGAGCGAGCCGATTCCGAGGCCTGCATGATGGAGCATGCGCTTTCCGAGGACACGATGAACCGCTGGCTCGCCTATCTCGAAAAGCAGGGAATCAGCGTCGAGGAATAGCGGGATATATTATGGATACGAGTTATTACAACCGCTTTGGTGCCGAGGAACTTACGCGCCGCTTGTCGAGCGAGACCTTGTTGGCGCAGGGTCCCATGGGCAGTGTTCTGTTGAGTGAGTACGATGCCGCCGACATTCCACCGGCGTTTTGGAATCTGGCAGAGCCGCAGACCGTTTCTCGTATCCATCGCTTGTATGTCGCCGCCGGCGCGCAGGTGCTCATTACCAACACCTTTCAGGCATCGAGCTATGCCCTCAAGCACGACCAGATTGCGCCGTCCGTGGCGGAGGTCAATCGCGGGGCTGTCGACGATGCCCGCCAGGCGCACCCTCAGCTGCTGCTGGGCTCGATGGGCCCGATCGGTATTGAGTGGCTGTCTCTTATACACATCTGACGCTGCCGACGACTAGTCGAGTG
>USEK01000233.1 GCA_900553705.1 uncultured Collinsella sp. | reverse complement strand
TTTTTTTTTCAAGCAGAAGACGGCATACGATTTTCCTCGACGTCTCGTGGGCTCGGAGATGTGTATAAGAGACAGATACCGTCGTGGGCAATGACGATGGGAGTCAGGCCCAGATCCTGTTCGTCGGCATTGAGTCCACGGGAGGAGCTGGCGATATCGGCCGTGCCGGCGCTGACGGCCTCAATGCCAGCGGAAGAACCCAAACCGGAAACGAGCACGTCGATGCCGGTCTCCTCCTTAAAGCCCTCGGCCGCAATCTCGGCGATAGGAAGGCAGGTCGTGGAGCCGGCGACGGTAATGGAAGAGGTAGAAGATCCCGAAGAACAGGCGCACAGCGTAAGCGTAAGCACAGCGGCGCTCAGGACCGATACGATCTTTCTCATAGCATCACGCCGATCGCAGCATGGCGCCCACAAGTGCCGTTCTCGTTACGGTAGGAATAAAAGCGGTCGTTCTGACGCACAGTCGAAAGCTGGGTATCCACAATATTATCCGCGTCGACACCGACATCTACCAGCGCCTCGCAAATGGCAGCGGAAAGATCGAGCATGCGAGAGGTGCTCGCATCGACGCACGAGAACTCGGCGGCAAAGCGATCCATGAGCTCCTGGGATACCTCATATTCGTCACCCAAGATATGGGGGCCGATATAGGCGGAAACGCCGCTCGCATCGCAACCGGCAGCATCGCAAAGTGCCTGGCACGCCTTGGCGGAAATGCGTGCAATCGTGCCCTTCCAACCGGAGTGCACCACGGCAAATCCGCCAGGGGCCACCAGCACCACGGGAACGCAGTCGGCAAAGCAGAGCAGCACGGGTACGTTATGCGCCGTACAGACGATGGCATCGCAGCCCTCGGCAATCTGCTCGCGGACGTCCTCAAGGTCATCGGCGCCGTTCGAGGTCACCGCAACGATATGGTCACCATGGACCTGATTGGGAACGAGCAGGTTGTGCTCGCACTCGGCGGCACCCATAGCCTCGAGCGCGCGACGACGATTTTCTTGAACAGCAAAGGGATCATCGCCAACATGCGAGCCCAAGTTGAGTGAGGAGTACGCATCTTCGGAAACACCACCGGCGCGCTCGGTGAAGGCAAAGCGAACATCGGATGTCGCGCCTTCCACCAACGTAACTCCATCATGGTCGACACGCGAAACTTTGTCCGCACGTGCTGCCATACTAAAGCCTCCTAATAACACAAGTACCGCGGCATCGCCGCTACAGCCAGCGTTTATACGGCTGTCATACTTCTCTAAAAGGATACCTGCTGCGCTGGAGGCAATCGTAAAGGGAACGTAAAGAGATTGGAGGTTCTAGTTTACAAAGTCGAAATAAAAAGGGCGCGTCCATACGGACACGCCCCTGTGCACAACAATGCAAAGAACGACTTAGAAGCTGCCGCGCTTCAGGAAGTCGGGAAGCTCGAACTGATCGTTGCCGAAGTTAGGAAGCTCGGTGCCACCGACGTTGCGGGTCGGAGCGGCCTGAGCCGGGCTGGTGGCCGGAGCGGTGCGCTGCGGCTCAGCGGAGGCAGCGGCCTTGCTCTGAGACTGCTGAGCAGCAAAGAGCTCGTCCTGACGGTTGACGTTGGAGTCGGAGAAGCCCGTAGCGATGACGGTGATACGCACCTGATCGCCCAGGGACTCGTCGACAACGGTACCGAAGATGATGTTGGCCTCGGGGTCGACGGCGTTGGCGACAACGTCGGCGGCGTCGCTGATCTCCTGGATGCCCAGGTCCTTGGAACCGGCGATGGAGAGCAGCACGCGTGTGGCACCATCGATGGAGCTCTCGAGCAGCGGGCTGGAGATGGCCTGCTGGGCTGCGTCGACGGCACGGGTATCCCCAGAAGAGGTACCGATACCCATCATGGCGGTACCGGCCTGCTTCATGATGGTCTTAACATCGGCGAAGTCCAGGTTGATGATACCGGGGACGGTGATGAGGTCGGTGATGCCCTGGGTGCCCTGGGAAAGGACGCCATCAGCAATCGCGAAGGCCTCGAGCATGGTGGTCTTCTTCTCGGCGATGTCGAGCAGCTTATCGTTAGGGATGACAATCATGGTGTCGACGCAATCGGAGAGGGTCTTAATGCCCTCCTCGGCGCTCTTCTTGCGCTTGCGGCCCTCGAAGGTGAAGGGCTTGGTCCCGACGGCCACGGCCAGCGCGCCGACCTCGTTCATCGCGATATCGGCAACGATGGGAGCAGCGCCGGTACCGGTGCCACCGCCCTCGCCGCAGGTGATGAACACCATGTCGGCGCCAGCAAGCGCCTCGGCAATGTCGTCGCGGGACTCATCGGCAGCCTTGCGGCCAACCTCGGGGTTGGCGCCGGCGCCCAGGCCGCGGGTAAGGTCGGTGCCGATGTGCACCTTGATATCGGCATCAGAGATCGCGAGTGCCTGAGCATCGGTGTTGAT
>USEK01000232.1 GCA_900553705.1 uncultured Collinsella sp. | reverse complement strand
GCTCCTCGAGCGTGGACTGAATGCTGCGGCCGCTCAGGCGCTCGCGGATAAATTGACGTGACTGCTCGTCGGGGGCAAACTGCTCCAGATCGGGAAGGTCGCGGGTGGAGCGCAGACCGAACTTCTCCAAAAAGGCGTTGGTCGTGCCGTAAATGATGGCCTGACCGCGCTGGGGGTCGCGCCCGAGCTCGCGCACCAGGCCCTTGTCAACGAGCGACGCAATGACACCGTCGGAGTTGACGCCGCGGATGCCCTTGACCACCTCGCGCGTCACGGGCTGGTGATAGGCGATCACGGCCAGGGTCTCGAGTGCCGCCTGCGACAGTTTTTGCGTGTCCCAGCTCAACACATAGGCCTCGACCACGTCGTGATATGCGGGATGCGTAAACAGGCGCCAGCCGCCGGCGACCTCGCGCAGCTGAAAGCCGCGGTTGGCCTCCTCGTACTCAACTTTGAGCTCGGCGAGCAGCGATGCGCATTCGCCGGGGGCGATATCCAGCGCACCAGCCAGCGCGGGCGCGCTCACCGGATCGCTCGACACCAGCAGGAGCGCCTCCAAGGCGCCTTTGAGGCTATTTGTCTCCAGCGGGGAAAGGGTTGACATGGTTGCCGCTCCTATTCGGTGAGCTCGGGGCCCTCGCCGGGTACGTAGGCCTCGGCGCCCTCGACGCGGTTGATGCGGATGGTTCCAAAGATCTCGTCCTGGCTCAGCGTGAGCGAGCCGCGCTTGGCGAGCTCAAGCATAGCTAGGAAGGTGACGACGAGCTGCTCGGTGGTGGCATCGCCGTCCAGTAGCTCGCGGAAGGTGCAGGTTTGGTGCGCCATGGTAAAGCGGTCGACTGAGGCCACGGTCAGGTCGAGCGGCACGCGATGCGGCGCCACATGCTCGGCCTCCAGCAAGAAGGTCTGTCGCTTGCCGTCGAGGTCGGCGCAAATGACGGCGAGACCGCGCAAGGTAATGCCAGCAAGATAGTCGGGCATGAGGCCCAAGAACTCGGGGTCGGGACCGGCCACACGCGGGTGCATGCGGCTTTCGGCCTGCATGCGAGCACCGAGGGCTGCCGCCGCGCCTTTAAACTGCTTGTAGGCAATCAGGCGCTGGATTAGGACCTCGCGCAGGGCGTCGCCGTCGAGCGCGCTGAGCTCCTCGAGGTCTTCGTCGAACTCGTCATCGTCGTCATCGACTTTGCGCGGGGCCTCCTGCGGCACCAGAGAGGCGGCCTTGATGTCCAAAAGGGTTGCCGCGACCAGCAAAAAGTCGCTCGCCACGTCCAGGTCCAGCGCCTCGATGCGCTCGGCCTCGGCAAGGTACTGCTCGGCCACCTCGCTGATAGAGATGGCGCCGATATCTACTTTTTGGCGGGTTACCAGCTGCAGCAGCAGGTCGAACGGTCCGCTGTAGACCTGCGTCGACACGCGATAAGACATCTTCGACCTCCTTTGACGGCGCCTTCGCGGCGCGGTTTGGGTGCATGTTACGACCGTTTTGCACGGTCGACCTGTTAGTTTACCTTAGATACCGGCGATTGCGAAGTTGAGCAGCTGCTCAGCAAGCGGATACACGGTAACGTCGAAATAGCGGCCGATCACGTCGATGCCGGTCCACATGGGCAGCAGGTACAGCACTAGGATGAGGATGGGCATGGCGTATTGCTGCAGGCGGTAATAGTTGTTGAGCGCCTTGCCCTTGAGGAAGGGCACGATGATCGACGAGCCGTCGAGCGGCGGGATCGGGATGAGGTTGAAGAACGCGAGTGACAGGTTGACTACGATGAACGTGGCGCCGAAGTTCATGATCTGCGATGCCAGGGCAAAGGACATGCTGGTGTAGAGGCTGCCATAGGCCAGGCGCATGAAGACCGCGGCAAGACACGCGAGCGCGATGTTCGACGCGGGGCCGGCAACGCTCACCAGGACCTCGTCGCGCTTGGGGTGCTTGAGGTTGTTGAGGTAGACGGGCACGGGCTTGGCAAAGGCGAACACCGGACCGCCGGCGGCAAGCATAAGCAGCGGCAGGAGGACGGTGCCAAACGGATCGATATGGTTAAGCGGGTTAAGCGAGACGCGTCCGCGCGAACGCGCCGTTTTGTCGCCGAGCGCCCAGGCCGCGGCAGCGTGCGCGCTCTCGTGGATAACGATGCCAACGATGACGGCGACCGCGCTGGCGAGCAGGTTCATGAAGTAGCTGCTGGACATGGCGCTCCCCTAGCGGACACGGCGCGAGGCGCGCGTGAGCAGGTGGTCGATCACAAACAGGATGACGGCGACGATAGCGTAATCCAGGCGGAACACACCGCCAAAGGGCGACGTGATGACGCCGTAGCCGGCGATGGCGCTCGGCAGCGCGCGCGAAAGCTCAACGACAAAGCCCACGATCTGCCTGTCTCTTATACACATCTCCGAGCCCACGAGACGTAGAGGAATCTCGT
>USEK01000231.1 GCA_900553705.1 uncultured Collinsella sp. | reverse complement strand
CAGCGTCAGATGTGTATAAGAGACAGTCCCCCGACACGTGAAAGGGGTCTCCATGGACCTTGCTGACATCCGCCAGGCCATCGATGCCATCGACACCACGCTCCTCAACAGCTTTGTCGAGCGCATGGACATTGCCACCGAGGTCGCCAAGTCAAAAATCGAGATGGGCAAGGCCGTCTTCGACCCCGCCCGTGAGCGCTCCAAGCTCAACAACCTCGCCAGCCGCGCGCCCGAGCGCTACGAGGCGCAGACCATCACCCTGTTCCGTCTCCTCATGAGCATGAGCAAGGCCGAGCAGCAGCGCTATATCAACGAGCTCAAGGGCATCACGGTCTCGCAAAGGGCACACGCCACGGCTGCAGCCTTCGACACGCCCTTCCCTCAAACGGCCACCGTTGCCTGCCAGGGTGTGGAAGGTGCCTATAGCCAGATAGCCGCGTGCAAGCTCTTCGACGTGCCCGACATCGCGTTTTTCGAGACCTTCGAAGGCGTCATGCGCGCCGTGCGCGACGGCTTCTGCGAGTTTGGCGTGCTGCCCATCGAGAACTCCACCGCCGGCTCGGTCAACGCCGTCTACGACCTGCTCGCCCAGTTCGACTTCCATATCGTGCGCTCGCTGCGCATCAAGATCGACCACAACTTGCTCGTCAAGCCCGGCACCAAGCTCGCGGGCATACGCGAGGTCTACAGCCACGGTCAGGCCATCGCGCAGTGCGCTAGCTTTATCGAGGCGCACGGCCTGCACGCCACCAAGTACCCCAACACCGCCATGTCGGCCGAGATGGTCGCCAGCTCCGAGCGCACCGATGTTGCCGCCATCGCATCGCGCAGCTGCGCGGCACTCTATGGTCTGGAGGTGCTGGAGCCCAACATCCAGGACTCGGACAACAACTACACGCGCTTTGTCGTCATCAGCCGCGAGCCACGCGTCTACCCCGGTGCCAACCGCACCTCGCTTATGATTACCACGGCCAACGAGCCGGGCGCGCTCTATCGCGTACTCGAGCGTTTCTACGCGCTCAATATCAACCTCATCAAGCTCGAGAGCCGCCCCATCCCCGGGCACGACTTTGAGTTTATGTTCTACTTTGACCTGGACTGCCCCTTTGGCAGCAAGGCCCTCGATGACCTGCTCGATTCCATCGACGACGTGTGCGAGAGCTTCACCTTCTTTGGCAGTTACACGGAGGTGCTCTAGATGACCGATGTCGCCGCAACCCGCCCCTACGGCGTGCTGGGCCGCGTGCTGGGCCACAGCTACACCCCGACCATCTACAAGGAGCTCGCGGGGCTCGAGTACGTACGATTTGAGCGCGAGCCCGAGGACCTCCAGGCTTTTATGACGGGTGACGAATGGGAGGGCACCAACGTGACCATCCCCTACAAGCGCGCCGTCATGGAATACCTGGACGAGCTGAGTCCACTCGCCGAGCGTATGGGAAACGTCAACACCATCACGCGCCTGCCCGACGGCCGCCTGCGCGGCGACAACACCGACTACTTCGGCTTTCAGTGCCTAGTCGAGGAGCTGGGCGTTGAGGTCGCCGGCAAGAAGGCCCTCGTGCTCGGTGCCACCGGTGGCGCCGGCACCACTGCCAGCATGGTGCTCGGCGACCTGGGCGCCATCGTCGTGCCGGTCGGCCGCACGAGCGAAGTCAACTACGACAACATCGCGCAGCAGTCCGACGCCGCCCTGCTCGTCAACTGCACGCCCGCCGGCATGTTCCCCCACTGTCCCGACGCCCCCTGCACACTCGAGGGGCTCAATGCGCTCGAGGGCGTTATCGACATTGTCTACAACCCCGCTCGCACGGGACTCATGCTCGAGGCTGAGCGCCGCGACATCCCCTGCATCGGCGGTCTGCTCATGCTCGTGGCCCAGGCGGCGCAAGCCGTTGAGCGCTACACCGGCCAGGTCACTCCGCGCGAGCGCATTCTGGACGTAACGGAGCGCCTGTCTCACCGCGAGCAGAACATCGCCCTGATCGGCATGCCGGGCTCGGGCAAAACCCGCGTGGGTGAGCAGATCGCCCTGCTCACCGGCCGCGAGCACATCGACCTGGACCGCGCCCTCGAGGAGCGCCTGGGCATGCCCTGCGCCGACTTTATCGTCGAGCGCGGCGAGGCGGCGTTCCGCGAACAGGAGACGGCGGCGCTGGCCGACATCTCCAAGCGCAGCGGCCTGGTGCTTTCCACCGGCGGCGGCGTGGTCACGCGCGACGAGAACTACCCGCTGCTGCACCAGAACAGCCAGATTGTGATGCTCAACCGCAAGCTCGACGAGCTCGCCCACAAGGGTCGCCCCATCACCGCCCGCGATGGCATCGACAAGCTGGCCGAGCAGCGCATGCCGCGCTACCGCGCCTGGGCCGACTACCTCATCGACTCGCGCGATTGCGCCTGTCTCTTATACACATCTGACGCTGCCGACGACTAGTCGAGTGTAG
>USEK01000230.1 GCA_900553705.1 uncultured Collinsella sp. | reverse complement strand
GAGATTCCTCTACGTCTCGTGGGCTCGGAGATGTGTATAAGAGACAGGTGCAGATATAGTCCGCCGCCTGCGAAAGCCGGTACTCGGAGGGCTGCGCCGATCGGTAGACGACGGCGTCCTTCGACAGCGCGTACTCGACCGCGCGATGGAGCGACTCGGCGATGGAGTGCTGGCCGTTGTCGTAATAGACCTTGACCATATCGTAGGATTGCAGCTCCGCGAGGTTGTCGAACAGGAAGTTCACGATATCCCTTCGCATCGCCCCCGCGAGCTTGTCGAGCGAGGCGAACTGCTTGGTCGCGTATGCGAAGGTGTGGTACTTTACGGGCATGTGGCGGAAGAAGACGCGGAACGAGCCGAGCATCATCTTGCGCGTCCTCAGGTCGAGCCCCGAGTACTGGTCCTTGCCGTTCATGAGCGGCGATGCATGGAAGGGTATGTCCGGGAGCCCCTTGGCGCGAAGGGCGCCCTCATATGCCGCGATCGAATTCGCGATGTTTTCGGATTGGTCGTGCATGACGACGGTGAGCAGGTAGTGGCGGTCGGAGAGGCCGTCGCTTCCCGACTCGTCGACGAAGATGCTGAGTTCTCGCATTGTTCTCCTGGATAAGAAAAAAGCCGGGGAAAACGTCCCCGGCACTTGGAAGCCTTCCTAACGGAAAACCAATTACCTTATATCATGTACTGTCCGGAAATTCAAGGGAGCTCGAAGCGTTTCCAGACGTCGGCGGAATCTCAAAGCCCTCTCGCCAGCTCATGGGCAAGCCACCTGAGACTACTCACTTTGTTTACCGACAACAAAGTCCTATGACCTGGGGTTTTGCAAACGGTGCGCGAGCCGCCCGCGTTGATTCACTCGCGATTGCAGCTGGCGGCTTACGGGCAAAAGGGCGGTTGAGTTTCGAAACGGGCGTTTTCGGCAATATTGAGCTTGCAAAGGCGTCCCGCCGCGCCCTTTGGGACAAAAACAAAAGGCTCTGTTAGACCAGGATTGACATTCCGCCCCGTCATCTTCTTGCGATTGCACAATGGTCGCCCCTTGTCGAATCTGAATCCGGCAAGGGGCGATGCGCCCGAGACCGGACGAGTTGCTCGCCTGGCCCTGCCGTTTCATGCCGACCTGCCGGCTAACTCGCCGTCTCCTCGTCGGGCGCCGGCGTCTTGACCCTCATCTCGAACGGCATCCCGCCCTCTCGGACGAGCGCCCTGAGGAACGCGTTGACGGCGGTGGACATGGACAGGCCGAGCTCGTCCAGGATGGCCGTGGCCTCCCTCTTGACCTCCGGGTCGATGCGGATCGTCGTGGCCGGTATGTTCGACGGCATGGCCTCACCCCTCCTCGTGTATCGCGGTGCGACCATTCTACCGCCTCTATGCGGCGGGCGCGGCCCAGTAGTCCATGTAGGGCGGCTCCACGTTGAACATGTCGCGGACGCGGCTCCTGCAGACGCCGTGCGCGAGCTGCCGCGCGACCGTGCGCCCGGCCGCGCCGGAATCGGTCGCCATGAAGGTCCGGCACCACCTGAACCAGGCGAGGTAGGCGTCGAGGTGCTTCGTCGACACGCCCCTGAACGGCTCCATGAAGGCGCCGAGGAGCGAGTGGACGGTGTTGACCCGGTTGATGGTCCCCCCGGAGCGGTCCTTGGGGTCGTAGGCCGCGTGCGCGGCGACCTCGAGCTCGGCGAGGACGCCGACGTAGGCGGCCGCCCTGTCGGTCGCGACGACCGAGCCGGCCGCGATGCGGCCCCTCAGCGCGTCCATGTGTTAGCGCTACTGTAAAAACAACCATTTTGACCAACGCTCAACAACCAATCATGCCAACGCAATCCCGCCATTTGCGCCAACGCATTTTCACCATTTCCACCAACGCCGGGGCTTACGCTTCGATCGACGAGCGAACGATGCTTTCGGGAGGAGCGGGCCGTGGCGGAGAGGAACCTGATCGGAGAGTTGGACATGTACAGGGAAGCGGGCATAAAGCCCAACTTCAGCGACATAGCGAAGCGCTACGGCAAGGACAGGCACACCGTGGCGTCGTACTGGAGGGCCGAGGGCGGGCGGCCCCGCGACGGGCGCGGCGACAGGGCGGGCTCGTTCGACGCGCACATCGAGGAGGTGGCCGCCAAGGCGCAGCTGCCGGGAGTCACCAAGAAGGGCATCCACGAGTGGCTGCTGCACAGGTATCCCGGCGAGGACCTGGCCGGCTACAACGCCTTCACCCAGTTCATGCGCAAGAACGGCATCGCCGTCGGGGCCTCCGGCGGCCCGGAGCCGCACCCGCGCTTCGAGACGCCGCCCGGACTGCAGCTGCAGTTCGACTGGAAGGAGTCCGTCAAGATGGCGAACCGCGACGGCGAGCTGTTCGAGTTCAACGTGTTCGCGGCGACGCTGGGCCATTCCCGCAGGCACATATTCATCCGGTCGAGGACCAGGACGACCGACGACCTGGTCAGGTGCATGTACGCCACGATCGCG
>USEK01000229.1 GCA_900553705.1 uncultured Collinsella sp. | reverse complement strand
CGTCGGCAGCGTCAGATGTGTATAAGAGACAGTGCACGGGCTGTGGGCCGCGGCCCACAGCCCGTGCAGGTTGCAGTAGGCATAGACGGTACCGGTCTTGGAGCCGCCCGCGAAAAACGTCGCGGGTTTCATGCCGGGCTCAAGGTAATGGACCTCTAAGCGGCCCTCGGCCTCAAGGGCGATCCACTCAATGTAGTGCTCGGGCAGGCTGGGGTGCTCGACCGAGCCAACGCGGGCGCGAATCACGTGACCGTCGCGCTCGGTCTCGACAACAGGCACGTGCTTCTCGTGCGCCGCGTCCTCAGTGTTTGCGGTCAGTTCCGTGCAACCGGCAGGGGTCGCAACGTCGTCGCCAAGGGCGGCGATGAGCTTACCGTCGGGGTCCTTAAAGAATTTCGCCATGATGTTCTCCTTTGCTGATGTGCCAATGTTCTTGATGGTTCTTATGCCCAAAGGCAGACAAACCATCCACGGCATTGCAAATGAACACATAACGGATCAGGCAAGCGGTCGGGCCAAAATGCGTCGACCGTCCTGCCCGCTCCAGCAGTCCCACCCCGCGCGCGGCTAGCGACCGTCGCCGCCGAGCAGCGCCAAAACATCCTCGCGCGTGAACAGTGCCGACGAGATGCCGTCGCCGCCGAGCACGCTGTTGACCAAGTCGCGCTTGGACTCCTGCATCTGCATAATGCGTTCCTCGATCGTGTCCTTGGCGATGAGCTTGTACACGGTCACGGCATGTTGCTGGCCAATACGGTGTGCACGGTCAGTCGCTTGGTCCTGCGCCGCCACGTTCCACCACGGGTCGTAGTGAATGACCACGTCGGCAGCCGTCAGGTTAAGGCCCACGCCGCCCGCCTTGAGCGAAATCAAAAAGACCGGAACCTCGCCCGCTTGGAACTGCGCGACCATCTTGGCACGGCTCTCCTTAGACGAAGCGCCCGTGAGCTTAAGGAAGGCGATGTCCTCCTTGGCCAAGCGCTTACCGATGATATCGAGCATACCCGTAAACTGGCTGAACAACAGGATGCGATGCCCGCCGTCGAGTGCGCCGTACACGAGCTCCATGCACGTATCGAGTTTGGCGCTCCCCGCCTTGTAATCCTCGTAGTGTAGACGCGGGTCGCAGCAGATCTGGCGCAGCTTGGTGAGCTCGGCGAGCACCTTGAGCTTGTCTTTCTTAAACTCGGACGCCTCGCGGTGCTGCACCTGCTGGGCGATGCGGTCCTGGTTGGCCAGGTAGAGCTTGCGCTGCTCGCCGGTGAGCTGCGCCATGACCGTATCCTCGATCTTCTCGGGCAGGTCGGCCACCACGTCCTCCTTTACGCGGCGCAGCACAAACGGCGACACGAGCGCTTGCAGGCGGGCGGCACTGTCGCCCTCGGCATGCTCGACCGGGCTTTCGAAGCGCTTTGCAAACGATTCACGCGTACCCAGCAGGCCCGGCATCAAAAAGTCGAAGATGCTCCAGAGCTCGGATAGGCGGTTTTCGATGGGCGTGCCCGTCAGGGCAAAACGCACGCCGGCCGGCAGGCGCTTGGTGGCACGCGCCACCTGCGTGAGCGGGTTTTTAATGTACTGGGCCTCATCGAGCACCACACGGGCAAAGTCCTGCTCGACGTACTCGTCGATATCGCGGCGCATAAGGTCATACGACGTCACGACCACGTTATGCTCGGCCACGCCGGCGATCTGCACGCGGCGTTGAGCCTTGGCGCCCACGATGGCGCACACATCGAGCGACGGGGCAAAGCGCTCCAGCTCGGCGGTCCAGTTGTACACAAGCGACGCGGGGCACACCACAAGTGTGGGCTTAATGTCCCCCGCTTCCACACGCGCCAGGATATGTGCGGTCATCTGCAGCGTTTTGCCCAGGCCCATGTCGTCGGCCAAGATGCCGCCAAGGCCCAGGTGTTCGAGCGAGCCGAGCCACTGGTATCCGTCGACCTGGTAGCCGCGCATCGTTGCCTCGAGCGATGCCGGCACCGTAAAGTCCATCTTGCCGAGCGTATCCAGGCGCTCGACGGTGCGACGGAATGCAGCATCGCGATCGGCTTCGAGCGTGGGCGTGCGCGCAAGCATGCTGTCGACGAACAGGGTACTCGACGCGGGAAGCGACACGCCGTCGAGCAGGTCGACAGCATCGACCCCCAAATCCTCGGCAAGGCCAAACGCGGCGCGCGCTCCCTCGTCCAGGCGAATGATGTCGCCCGACGTAAGACGCGCAAACGTCTGGTGACGCTTGTAGGAGTCGAGGTAGATGGCAAGGTCTGCCGCCGAAAGCCCACTCGCGCCCAGCTCGACGTCGAGCAGGTTACTCTTGACGGTCGCACGAACCGAAAGCTTGGGCGCAGGGCGGACCGAGACCTGGCGCAGGCGGTCGCTGAGCATGACCTCGCCCAGCTCGGACAGGGCAGACAGGCCCTCGGTCAGCAAGCGGAACAGGCCTGTCTCTTATACACATCTGACGCTGCCGACGACTAGTCGAGTGTAG
>USEK01000228.1 GCA_900553705.1 uncultured Collinsella sp. | reverse complement strand
GAGATTCCTCTACGTCTCGTGGGCTCGGAGATGTGTATAAGAGACAGGTACCACACAGAGCCACGCTCGAGGCGCCCGCGGCATCGATAATCTCGAGCGGCGTGTAGCTGCACAGAAAACCGACCAGGCGATTACCCGCCTGCTTATAATCCTTGACGCGAATAAACGCCGCCTTGCGTTGCTCGTCGAACTCCTCAAACGTGGACGGCAACGGCTGCTCAATATTATCCGACATATAACTCCTTAACAAACCTTTTAACCAACCAAGGAAACGGCTTTCCCAGGTGCCCGAGGTTGCCGTGAAAGAGGAGCGCCGCGTACTTTGGTATGCAAGCGATGGTTTGAACGGCAAGATCGGGTGCTTGGGGAAGCCGCTGGACCGGATAGCCCTAAATGGTTTCCAAGAAAGCCTCAATCCTGGTTTGCAGTTGGCCTGCATCCTCGCCGGCGTAGTCGGTCGTGATGTGCATAAATGGAATGCCTGCCTCCTCGGCGGCCTTCTCCACGGCAAACGACTCCATCTCGTAGAGCGTGCAGAACTGCAAGGCCACGTCGACGATGCCGTCGGCATGCAGGTCCTTGGCCATCTGGACAATGTCCTTCATACGCTGGTCGTTGGGCGTAAAGACGGCGCAGTTGATCTTAAAGTAGCGCTCGGCGATGGCGTCGAGCATCTCGTCAACCGTCTCACCGGACTCATCGACCAGGTCCTTGTAGTAGCGCGAGCCCGTGCAGGACTCCTCGCCCACCACGACGCCACCGGCCTTCTCGATGAGGTTGAACAGCTTCCAGTTGGGCACGGCCATGGGCGTACCGGTGTACAGGATGCGCTTGGTCCCCTTGGGCGCCACGCCCTCGCCGGCCTCGACACGCTGCTCGCACTCAGCCGCCATATCGTTAATGGCTCCGGTCAGACGCGGCGTGTCATCCATAAAGGCGGCCTGAACGGTCAGCAGGCTGTCTAGACCGCTGATGGGCGCTGGGTCGGCAGCGCGCGTGGCAGCGAGGCGCTGCAGGGCGCGACGCTTCTCATTGACGGCGTGGATGGCGGCCTTCAGACGCTCGGGCGTAATCTTGACGCCGCACTCTTCCTCGATCTTGGCGGCGAGCTTCTTGACCTCGGCCTTCCAGGTCACAAGCGTCGACTCGTCGTGTACGTTGGGAATATCCATGACGTACATGTTCTTTTGCGTGGCAAAGAACTCGTAGGCTTTCTTCTTGCCGTCGCAGGTGTTCTCGCCTACCACCAAGTCACTCGACTCAATGTAGGGGCAGACCTCGCCCAGCTTAAAGCCGGCAAAGCTCTTGATAAGCGGACAGGTGTTGCGCGGCAGGTGCTCCTCGACCTTATCGGTTGCCCAATCGGCACCAGAGCATAGACCCACGGGGATACCGTCGCAGGCAAGTACGATCTCCTCGGGCACGTAGACGCAGAACGAGCCGACGATCTTGGTGGCCTCGCCGGCCTCCTTCTTGTCGAGCATCTCCTTAATACGGCCGCTGTGGATGTTGGTGGCGACAAAATCCAGGTAGGAAGTGGACTTGGGGCGATTGTTCTGCGTCAGGAACATATCGCCGTACATCTGGCCCACGGCGCCCAGCAGCATGTCGTGGTCGGCAAGATTCATGCCGAGGCTCTCCCACATCGGATGGAAATCAAATTCTTCAGCCATGACGGTTCCCCTCTCGAACCAAAAACGGATAACGGCGGTATCGATGCACGACGGACGGCGATTGTCCGGCCGTGCTCAAACCCGGAATTTTAGGGAACCTGCCTTGCGGTCGATTATTTAGTTGTGCGTCGTCTCTCCCGGAGCCGTGAACATACCTGCTCATATGCGACTCCGAGCCATATATAGGGCACGCGCGGCAACGCGGCGAATGTATGTCGTCTGCGGCATGTGCGCACCCTCCTTTACAAGTTGAGGTCAACTATATCAACGGTTATCGACCATGCGAACACCGTTGACATTCGTACGACAGCGTCGTGTGCCGTCGTTTAATAAATAATTATCTTGATTGATAAGAGTTTGTCATTCCTCATTCGGCGAACGGCAAAAACAAAGCCGCCGAGGCTTATATTCCCCGACGGCATTACCCGGCGCTATCGACAAACCAAGTGGATCCTACTCGCATCGAAGTGCATGCGCAGCGTCTCGCCTGCTTGCGGCAGCTCGTCGACAGGCACGCCCACCTTGTTGACCTTCCGCTGCAGACGCGTGGGCGCATCAGCGCGCGGCACGTCCAGCAATACCAGCCGCTCAAAGCGCGAATCGCTCACGCGGGCCACGTGCAAATCGTAGCTGTTGCGACCGCGCTCAGCGCGATTGTCCACATGGAAGTAGCTTGCGCGAATGCCCAGGTACGCCACATTATCGGGAACCTCGCGACCCACGTTAAAGGTCATGCCCCAGTCGAGGGCCTCAACTTCTTCGTCGCCGATCTTGCGCGCGCGGCTCGTATTCTTGCAGCCCGTCAGGCGCAGCGCTGTCTCTTATACACATCTGACGCTG
>USEK01000227.1 GCA_900553705.1 uncultured Collinsella sp. | reverse complement strand
GTCGATGTTCGGCTGGATACTGCCGACGGCGGTCGTTTTGTCGACGGCGACGTGCTCGCCGTCGACCGTTCGGGCGTGGTGCCCGTGGCGGTTGTCGTGCGCCTGCGCAGCGCCGAGGTTTATTTAGTCGAAGTTGACCGCATGGACCCGATTGCGCTCGCGCATGCGTGCTGGGAGATCGGCAATATGCACGCGCCGCTTTTCCGAGGCGACTCGGACGAGCATACCGTGCGCATGTATACGCCGGTGCAGCCTGTTTTGGGCCGCATGCTCCGGGGCGTCGAGGGCGTTCGGCTCTCGACGGTTACCCGTGAACTCGATTCGGACCGGCGCTTTGCGTCGAGTGCGGCGGAGGTCGTCGTGAGCATGGCTCCCGACTTTACCATCGTAAAAAAGACGCGAGGCTAAGCGCGCGTATGTGTAAGACGGGCTTTGAGGGGCGACCAATCAAAGTCCGTCTTGCTGTTGATGAGATGCTGTGGGGGAAAGCATATGGGTCTTGAAGGAATCAAACTGATTGCATGCGATTTGGACGGCACGTTGCTGCATCCGGGGGAGCGCGAGCCGCGTTCCGAGGCCTTTGAGCTCATCGATGAGCTGCATCGTCGCGGCATTGTGTTTATGCCGGCGAGCGGCCGTCAATATGCGAGCCTGCGCTACCTGTTTGCCCCGGTGGCCGATGAGCTCGCCTATGTATGCGAAAACGGAGCCCTGGTGATGAGCGAGGGGCATGCCGTTGTCAAGCGTTCCATGGAGCGTAGCCTTGCTATGGATATCGCGAATGCCGTGGTTGCGTATCCCCATGCCGACGTGACCCTTTCGTTCGAGGGGCACCTCTACACCATGAGCGGCAACGATGCGTTCGTCGATCATTTGCGCTATGAGGTCCACTGCGATGTGGCGGTGGTCGCCCGCCCCGAGGACATCGACGAGGACGTCATTAAGATTGCCTTCCAGACGCCCGAGGTGGATCAGCCGGCGGCCCTGGAGTATTTTGAGCGCCTCTTTAGCGACCGTGTTGACGTGATGACGTCGGGAACCGAATGGACTGACTTTATCGGCTTTGACTCGGGCAAGGGGTCCGCGCTTGCCGATTATGGCCGTGCCCTGGGGATCTCGCCCGATGCGATGATGGCGTTTGGCGACAATGAGAACGATCGCGACATGCTCAACGTCGTGGGCCATCCCTATCTGATGGAGAGCTGCAACCCCTCTATGCGTGGCATTAACGACCGCGTCCGCTACGTGCGCACGGTCGAAGAAGAGCTGCGTCGTCTACTTGCTGAGTAGACATTTGGGACATGTCTAGGAATCTACTTTTTGCTGCAAAGTGCGGAAAGGTGGATTTTAAGGCATGTTCCAAACATCTACCGGCAGTCGGGGCAGAGACCCTCGAAGATGGTGTAGTGCGACGTGACGTGCCAGCCGATTTGCTCGGACGCTTTGGCGTCGAGCTGGGCATCGAAGGGGAGCGGTACGTCGATGACGCGGCTGCATGAGGTGCAGATGATATGTGCGTGCGGCTCGATGGTGCGATCGAAGCGGCTGCCGCCCGGCGTCTTAATAGAGAGAATCTCCCCTGCGTCGGCTAAGAGATTGAGGTTGCGGTAGACCGTGCCGCGGCTGATCTTGTCATCCTGTTCGCGTACGGCGTTGTAGATTTCGTCGGCGGTTGGATGGTTATAGCTTTGGCGCACAGCGTCAAGAACCAGCTTTCGCTGCTTGGTATTCCTTCTTTGCACCGCCATGCGCCTCGCCTCTTTTCTATCAACGGTCGTAGGTAAATGATACCGTATTTAGCACACAATACTAATAACGAGGAATGAAACCGTCTTCATTGGCAAGTGGGGCTCGGGTCTGGGCGTCTACGAGGCGAAAACGCGTTCCCATGCGCTCATAGGAGGCATGAAGCGCCTCGAGATGAGACAGGATGTTTGCCGGAGCTCCCTGTATCTCCATCTCGACTGACCCGTCTTCCATGTTACTCACCCAGCCGGTGAGTGCGCGTGCCTGTGCGAGGTTGGTGTTGGTAAAGCGAAAACCAACGCCTTGGACTTGCCCCTCCCAGCGCAGGAAATAGCGCAGGGGAGTGTCTTGAGTGGCCTCGTCGCTTGCGAGCACAGTAAGCCTGCGGCGCAGCTCGAGCTCGACGTTTGATGGTTTTTGAGGCTCTCGACTGACGCCGGTGACGCTGGAGAAGAACGTATCGAAGAAGCCCATCGCTAGGCCTGCTTGTCTGCATCGGCCGGGAAGGTAATGCCGGCCTGCTGGCGCACGGCATCCATGATGCGCAGCGAGACGAGCGTGACATCGCGGTAGTGGCCAAGCTCGTGACGTCCCGCCGGGGTCTCCCAAATCTCTTCCTTAACGTTATCGATGCCGCCGATGGCGGTGATAAAGTCCGCGAGCTCGTACTCCATGGTGTTGCTCGATTTGGGCAGGTTGAGCGCGCGTCCGTTGTCGCCTTGCTGTCTCTTATACACATCTGACGCTGCCGACGACTAGTCGAGTGTAGATC
>USEK01000226.1 GCA_900553705.1 uncultured Collinsella sp. | reverse complement strand
GGCTCGGAGATGTGTATAAGAGACAGCTCATGATGCTCTTTACCGTACTGGCGCTCGTCGCCGGCTGGGGCTTTAGGCCGCAGACCAGCCATGTCGCCGGGGATGCGGATGCCGATTCGGCAGAGGAAGGGGAGCGTGCGGGACAAAGCTCCAACCCCAGCACGTCCGCCCGCGCCACCTTCGCAGCCAGCATCAAGACAGTCTTCACCAACAGCGTTCTCGCGCTACTTTTCTGCATCATTTTTCTTTCGAACTTTGGCTACGGCGCCTTCGACCCACTGGAGTCGTTCTTCTACCGCGATGTCCTACGCGTCGGCGTTGAGTGGATGGGCTGGCTCTCGTCGGCCTCGGGCGTGGGCGCGGTGCTGGGCGCCGTCGTTGCGCTCCGCCTGCCGCCGCACCTGGTCAACCTTAAAACGCTGCTCGTGGCACTTATGTCCGTGGGCCTGGGAAGTTTGCTCTATGTGGGGACACCGTACGTGGGCGTAGCCCTCGTCGGCCAGATTGCCCTGGGCGTGGCCTGGGGCGTCGTCAACCCGCTCCACAACACGATCGTGCAAACGACGGCCCCGCTCGAGCAGCTCGGTCGCGTGAACTCGGTCATGGGCTTTGGCAACATGTTTGCCGGCGTAGCCCCGCTGGCGATTGCCCCGTGGCTGGCGGCGACATTTGGCGTGCAGCAGACGCTCGTAGGGGCGGGCATGGTCGTGACGGCAGTTCCCGCGGCGCTGTTGCTGTTTGGACGCCGGCATTTGGATCGTGCCGTAAGGCAGTAAAAACCATCACAACATTCGATGAAAATTGCGATTTTGCCGAAAAACGTCGGATGTTGTGATGGTTTGCGCCTCGGGCCAGGCGCCTTTGTGGTGGTTTTTGCTTTGACGGGCCGCGCCTGCGCTTTGGTATACCATGTACGCCGTTCACGAATACACCCCACACCGCCGCACAACCCAGAAAGGCCCCCATGGACACCACCTTCAGCCACATCAAAGCCGTGTTCTGCGATATCGACGGCACGCTGCTCACGAGCCAGCACACGGTGTCCCCGCGCATCGTGGCGGCGATCCGCGCCCTGCGCGAGCGCGGCGTGCTCTTTGGCCTGTGCACCGGGCGCGACGCCCACGCGACCGAGGCCATGTACGAGCTCTGGGGCATCGAAGGCCTGGTAGACGTGCTCGTGGGCTGCGGTGGTGCCGAGGTCATCGACCGCGCGCACGACATCAACGAGCTGAGCTATCCGCTGCCGGGCGAGACCATCGCGCGCATCTGCAAGCACATGGCGGACCTTCCGGCAACGCCCGTCTGCCCCCGAGACGGCGTGTTCTACGTGCCCGAGAGCAACGCGTGCGTCGAGCACCTGTCGCGCGTCGATGGCGTGCCCTACAAGGTGGTCGATTTTGCCGAGTTCTTACGCGAGCCGCAGCCCAAGGTGATGTTTACCATGGCGCCCGAGGTAATGCCGCGGGTGATTGAGCGAGCATCGACGTTTGCCGATGACACTGTTAAGGCAGCGGCCCTGCAGACCACGCAGCGGCTCTACGAGTTCATGGATCCGCGCGTGTCCAAGACGCGCGGCCTTGTGCGCGTGGCGGAGCTCAACGACATGGAGCTCCAGGACATCTGCGTGTTTGGCGATGCGGACAACGACACCTGCATGGTGGCTGACGCCGGCGTGGGCGTGGCCATGGCAAATGGCAGCGACGCCACTCGTGCCGCCGCCGACTTTGTAACCGCCAGCAACGACGAAGACGGCATCGCGATCTTTATCGAGGAGCATCTGCTTTAGCGCCGGGGGAGAACCACCACAAAGGGGACAGGCACCTTTGTGGTGGCCTCAGACGATTTGGGCGAATTGATACCTAAAATCTGCGCGAAAAATCAAATAACGTTGTCTGAACATCATGCTTCTAACCACCGGATGAGTTAAAGATATTCCCATCAATTTGGTAGTCTATTCCTCCCGGTTAATGATCTACCGTTCACAGGAAGCATGCTCTTGAGCAAAATGTTGTGCAAATAAATAAAATGCTATTAAAAAATGATAACTAGCTTAATTACCAGTAGAAATAGATATTTCATAGCGAATAAACGAAGGTTAATCCGAGCAAATGTCAAGAGAATTGAGAATTCGCTACAAAACTATCGGTATTTTTGCTTAGATGTTCAAACAATCGTTACAATATGTACTACAAGCGTGCGCAATTACAGATTGCGCAGATACGTTTGATAGTGAAAGAGCAAGATCGCGGTCTCTTGGGGAGGAGACATCGATGAAAGCGAATTCAGAAAAAACTAAGCAGAGTAAAAAAGCGACGCGCCGCGTACTGGCAGGCGTTTTGTGCGGAGCCTCCGTTTTGAGCCTGGTGCTGTCGCTCGTCATGCCTCCGATCTCGCAGGCCATTGCCAACGACGCCCAGACAGATTCTACCGAGGAAACTGTGATGGGGGGGGGTTCCTCAAGTGAGTCTACTGATGTA
This sequence comes from uncultured Collinsella sp., assembly GCA_900553705.1. GTDB lineage: Bacteria > Actinomycetota > Coriobacteriia > Coriobacteriales > Coriobacteriaceae > Collinsella. The sequence continues at coordinate 51 of USEK01000226.1, read as the reverse complement.
GAACTGTCTCTTATACACATCTGACGCTGCCGACGACTAGTCGAGTGTAGA
>USEK01000225.1 GCA_900553705.1 uncultured Collinsella sp. | reverse complement strand
CCTCTACGTCTCGTGGGCTCGGAGATGTGTATAAGAGACAGCGCTCGAGATTCTCGCCGATCTTCTTCTCGGGGATGCGGGCGCGCTGCTCGTCCATGTCGAAGTTGGGCAGCCAGTTGTCCACCATGAGGAGCGTGGTCACGTAGGCAGGGTTGAGCCCCGCCGCCCGCGCGTCCTCCAGGCACAGCTCGACGGCGTTGGCGTGCCGGTTGCCGTAGGTGCAAACGAAGTAGAGGTAGGGCGTGTCGAGCGTCGCGCGCTCGAGGAACGTCTTCACCATGTCGGGCATCATGTGCCCGTAGATGGGGTACACGATGCCAATCGTATCGTCCGCGTAGGCGAGTTCGCCCTCGCGGCGCAGCTCCTGCGGGATGCTCAGGACCCTCTCGCCCTCTGCGGCCAGCTCGCGCGCCACGTAGAGGCAGTTGCCCGTCCCGGTGAAGTATAAGATCATTCGAAACTCCCAGATTGTCGGCGGTCTGCCATCTCTAATTGCTTATGCCAGGCCGAGACCGGCGACCCAATCACGAACCCCGGACTCGTCCGCACTGGACGAGAAGCGCTGACCCTCCTGCCACTCTCCGCTGCCCGCGGCCTCGGCGAGTAGCTCGCCGCTCTGGCCAAGACCCGAGGAGGAAGAGGTGCAGAACGGGATCACCGTCTTGCCGTTCCAGTCGTTGCCTGAGATAAAGTTGTCGATGGGCCAGGCCGCGATGCCCCACCAGATGGGATACCCCATGAGCACGGTGTCGTAGTTCTCCCAGCCGTTCGGCGTGACCTGCGTAAGCTCGACGTCGCGCAGGCTCTCGTCCTCGTGCTCGCGGGTCACGCGGCTACTGTCGTCGGTCCAGTCGAGGTCATCGTCGGAGTAGGGCTCCGTAGGCGTCACCTTAAAGAGGTCGGCGCCGAGCTCGTCGGCGATGGTCTGAGCTACGGCAGCGGTGTGGCCCTGTGCCGAGTAGTAGGCCACGAGGACGTTGCCGCCTGCAGCGGGCGCGGCGGCGGGTTGGTCCTCGGCGGCGGCTTGGTCGCCGTCACCCTGGCTGCAACCGGAGAGCATCGTTGCGCACAGCGCGGCTCCGAGCAGGAAGTTTCTTCTGGTCACGGTCGGTTTTGCGGTCATGGGGCATCTCCTTCGTTGGCTTGGTTGGCCCGTTATCGTCTGAGCGCTACTCCTGCGCGTCGAAATCGGGGCGTATGGCCAGGTAGCCCGCGAGTGCTTCCTCAGTGGCGGTGTAGTAGGTCATGGTCCCGTCGAGCTTGGCAATCTCAGCCATCTCGTCTTCGGTGAGGGAGAAGTCGAAGATGTTCGCGTTGTCGGCGATGTGGGCGGGGTTCTTGGAGCCGGGGATGATGGAGGTGCCCATCTGCACGTGCCAGCGCAGGATCACCTGGGCCGGGGTCTTGCCGTACTTCTCGGCGAGAGCGACGAAGACGGGCTCCTCCAGAAGACCTTTGTCGCCGTGGCCGAGCGGGTACCACGCCTCGATCACCGTGCCGTACGGCGCGAGGTAGGCGCGCAGGTCGCGCTGGGCGTGGTAGGGGTGGCACTCAACGGTCACGAGCTGCGGCTTGATGTCGGCGACCTCGATGACCTCGGCGATCTTGTCTTGCGGGAAGTTGGAGAGGCCGAGGGCGCGCACCTTGCCCGCGTGGCACGCCTCCTCCATCATGCGCCACGCGGCCAGGTAGTCGCCTACCGGCTGATGCAGGATGAGCATGTCGACGTAGTCGAGCCCCAGGCGCTGGAGCGTGGCGTCCACCGCCGGCATGCCCGCGTCGTAGACGCTCGGCCAGAGCTTGGTGGAGACGAAGATCTTGTCGCGCGCGATGCCGCTCTTGGCGATGGCACGGCCCACGGCGCGCTCGTTCATGTAGGCGTTGGCGGTGTCGATGTGCTCGTAGCCAGCCGCGAGCGCGGCGGTTGCGGCCGCCTCGGCCTCGGCCGGGGTCATGAGGAAGGTGCCCAAACCCTCGATGGGCATCTCGACGTCGTTGTTGAGCTTCAGATATTCCATGGTCTCCTCCTTAATGGTGACTTTTCGAATACAAGGCTACGGCGTTTACTGACGTGCGAGAAGTTCACGTTGGAATGATGGATATAACCATGGGGTATATACGGCACATAATGCGTGACAGGAGGATCGATGTACAACCCACAGCTTGACACTTTCATCCGCGTGGCGGAGGCGGGCAGCTTCTCCAAGGCGGCACAAGAGTCCTTCATCACGCCCACGGCCGTCATCAAGCAGATGAACCTGCTGGAGTCGCGGCTAGGCCTTACGCTGTTCCACCGATCGCATCAGGGGCTTTCGCTTACGCGAGCAGGCAGGTCGCTGCTTGCCGACGCCCGCCATATCGTGCAGTACTCTCAAGAATCAATCGCACGCGCCCGCGTCGCCGAGCGCGGAGAGAAGCGCATCATCCGCGTGGGAGTGTCGCTCATGACGCCCAGCACGCCGCTCACGAAGCTGTGGCCGAAGGTGAAGGACTGTCTCTTATACACATCTCCGAGCCCACGAGACGTAG
>USEK01000224.1 GCA_900553705.1 uncultured Collinsella sp. | reverse complement strand
ACGAGATTCCTCTACGTCTCGTGGGCTCGGAGATGTGTATAAGAGACAGGCCTAGAAATCTACCGAATGGGATGGTTGAGCTGGGGTATCATCTTTCACCGGAAATAGTTTCTAGTGTTAGGGGTTTTCGGTGGAAGATACCGATTTCCGTGAGCTTGGGCGTCAGCTCCTTACCGAGTTCGGCAGCATGCATCAGCGCATTTCGCGCTTTGCGGACAAAGCCCTCGGCGGCGAGATGGCCGTCATGCGCGCCCTCATACTCGCCGGCGGTTCGCTCACGCCGAGCGAACTCGCTGATCGCGCCTGGGTCTCGAGCGCCCGCATCGCCAATATCCTACGCGCCCTCGAGGCCAAGGGCTGGGTCGAGCGCGAGCACTCAAAGACTGACCGTCGTCGCGTACACGTCATAGTGACCGACAAGGGATTTCAGGATCTCGAAATCAAACGTCGGGAATTCGAGAACCGCACTGCGGCTTTCCTCGAGCAGCTCGGCGAAACAGATACCCAAGAGATGGTGCGTCTTCTAAGGCGTGCCAACGAAATTATCGACCGCAATCAAGAAAGGAGAGATGCCGAGTGAGGATTCTCAAGCTCTTTAAAAAGCATATCCTGGCACTGTTCGCAGCTATCGTACTTATCGTAATCAGTTGCAACGCCGATCTAGCACTGCCTACCTACATGAGCGATATCGTCGACGTGGGCGTGCAGCAAGGCGGCATCGCCTCGCCCGTGCCTGACACCATTCGCGCCGAATCGCTCGACAACCTCGAACTCTTTATGAGCGCCAAGGACGCCAAGGCTGTGGAGGCCGTGTTTAGCAAGGCTGACAAAAACGGCATTCGAACGTACATGGGCACCGAGGAAGAGCGTGCCGATGGAGGCAAGATTGCCGACATTATGAGCCTGCCCGAGACCGTCGTCCTTTCGCTCGACCAGGGTATCGACGCCGACTCCATGGGCGACATGATGGGCTCGTCCAGCGAGAAAGACGACAACGCTGCCCAGGCCATGCCCACCCCCGAGCAAATGGCAGCGATGACACCCGAGCAGCTCGCCGAGATGCAGCAGAAGGCCGCGGCGGCGCAGAACATGCAAAAGCAGATTGATGCCGACGGCGGCAAGATCACCATGAAGAGTCTGCGCCTAGGTGTCGAGGGCGGTCTGGTAGACCAAAGCAAGCTCGTCGAGGGCGCCAACGAAATGGCGGATAAAATGGGCTCCATGTCGGGCTCCATCGTCACTCAGCGCGCCGTGAGCTATGTACAGGACGAGTACAAGGCGCAGGGCATCGACCCCGCCGACGTGCAGAACGCCTACCTGGGCCGCATGGCGACCACGATGTTTGGTCTGTGTCTGGTGTCGCTGGTCGCCACCATCCTGACCGGCGCCGTGGCTTCGCGCACCGCCTGCTCCATCGCCCGCGACCTGCGCCGCGAGACCTTCAACAAGGTCATGCACTTCTCGCCAGCCGAGGTGGGCAAGTTTAGCCAGGCCTCGCTCATCACTCGCTGCACCAACGACATTCAGCAGATTCAGATGGCCGCAACCCTGTTTATCCGCATGTGCCTCATGGCGCCCGTCATGGGCATCGTCGCCGTCATGCGCGTCCTGGCCAACCACACCGGCCTGGAGTGGACCATCGCCGTGGCCATCATCGCGGTCTCGGCCGTCGTCGGCGTGCTTATGGGCCTCACCATGCCCAAGTTCAAAAAGATGCAGAGCTTTGTGGACCGCGTGAACCTTACCGCCCGCGAGCTGCTCGACGGCCTTATGCCCATCCGCTCGTTTAACCGCGAGGAGCATGAGCTCGAGCGCTTTGACCAGGCGTCCCTCGACCTGATGACCACGCAGCTCTACACCAACCGCGCTATGAGCTTTATGATGCCGCTCATGATGCTCGTCATGAACTGCATCACCGTGCTCATCGTCTGGTTTGGCGCGCAGGGCGTGTCCGACGGCGTGATGCAGGTCGGCAACATGATGGCGTTTATCTCCTACACCATGCAGATCGTCATGGCGTTTATGATCCTCACCATGGTTTCGGTCATCCTGCCCCGCGCCGAGGTCGCAGCCGAGCGCGTGGAAGAGGTCATCACCTGCCCCACGAGCATCAACGACCCTGCCTCGCCCAAACTGCCTGCTGCCAGCGCGCCGCGCGGTGAGCTCACCTTCCGTGACGTGAGCTTCCAGTATCCCGATGCCCGCGCCGACGTCATCAGCGGCGTGAACTTCACCACGCACGCCGGTCAGATGCTCGGCATCATTGGCTCCACGGGCTCGGGCAAGTCCACGCTCGTACAGCTGATTCCGCGCCTGTACGACGTCACGGGCGGCAGCATTTCGCTCGACGGCATCGACGTGCGCGACATGACCCTTTCCGAGCTGCGCCACCGCATTGGCTATATCCCGCAGCAGGGACGTCTGTTCTCGGGCACCGTCGAGAGCAACCTCAAGTTTGCCGGCGACATGGTAAGCGACGAGGACATGCACCGGGCGGCACGCATCGCCCAGGCCCTGTCTCTTATACACATCTCCGAGCCCACGAGACGTAGAGGAATCT
>USEK01000223.1 GCA_900553705.1 uncultured Collinsella sp. | reverse complement strand
TTCCGATGCAGAGCGCAGCACCGCAGAAGGAATCAGCACCGCCGGAAAACCTTTCTGTCTTTAACTCGCTTCTTCCAAAGAAAGAAACTGCTGTCACAGAACAGTCCGCGGACCGGGTATCGGAAAGCAATACATACACCGTTTCCAAACCCGTACCGCAGCCAATACAGGCGGATAAAACAACGGCAAGCCTGCCAGAAGAGACAGCGGCAGCTTTACCGGAGTCAAAAGTCACTTACGAGCAACAGAAACTTGCGGCAGTCTCCGAAGGGTTTCTGACAAAAGATGCCAAGAAGAAACACAAGATCATCGGACAGCTGTTCGATACTTACTGGATGGTAGAGTATGAGGACAAGCTGTTCATCATCGACCAGCATGCAGCGCATGAAAAAGTACTTTATGAGAAAACGATGAAAAAAGTGCGTGAAAAAACATTTTCATCACAGACGCTCAGTCCGCCGATCATCCTGACACTCAGCATTGAAGAGATCGAGATGCTTGAAAAATACAGGGAGCAGATCGATGCGTTCGGCTATGAAATCGAACCGTTCGGCGGAGCTTCGACCTGTCTGGGCGGCGCCATCCGCGACCCGCTGTCGGGCCGCAGCTACGTGTACCAGGCCATGCGTGTCACCGGCGCCGGCGACCCCACCGTCCCCGTGTCCGAGACGCTCGAGGGCAAGCTGCCGCAGCGTAAGCTCGTGACCACTGCTGCCGCCGGCTACTCCAGCTACGGCAACCAGATCGGCCTTGCCACCGGTCAGGTCAACGAACTCTATCACCCCGGCTACGTCGCCAAGCGCATGGAGGTCGGCGCCGTCGTGGGCGCTACCCCGGCAAACCACGTGCGTCGCGAGTGCCCCGCCCCCACCGACAAGATCATCCTGCTGGGCGGCCGCACCGGCCGCGATGGCATCGGTGGCGCCACCGGCTCCTCCAAGACCCAGAACACCGAGTCCATCGAGACCTCGGGTGCCGAGGTCCAGAAGGGCAACGCCCCGGTCGAGCGCAAGCTGCAGCGCCTGTTCCGCCGCGGCGACGCCTGCCGTCTGATCAAGCGCTGCAACGACTTTGGCGCCGGCGGCGTCTCAGTCGCCGTGGGCGAGCTTGCCGACGGCCTGTACGTGGACCTGGACACCGTGACCAAGAAGTACGACGGCCTGGACGGCACCGAGCTCGCTATCTCCGAGTCCCAGGAGCGCATGGCTTGCGCCGTCGCCGACGGTGACGTCGAGGAGTTCATGGGCTACGCCGCCGAGGAGAACCTGGAGGCGACCGTTATCGCCGAGGTTACCGCCGAGCCGCGCATGCGCATGGCATGGAACGGCGTCGCCATCGTCGATCTGTCCCGCGAGTTCCTCAACTCCAACGGTGCGCCCAAGCACCAGGTCGCCCACGTCTGTGCCCGCAGCGTGTGGCAGCCCAGCTGGGCCGGCACCACGCTCGCCGAGCGCATGACCTCGCTCGTCACCGACCTCAACGTCGCTTCTAACAAGGGCCTTTCCGAGCGCTTCGACTCCACCATCGGCGCCGCGACCGTGCTCATGCCCTTTGGCGGCAAGACGCAGCTCACCCCAAGCTCGGCCATGGTCGCCAAGTTCCCCGTGGACGGCGAGACCACCACGGCGAGCGCCATGGCATGGGGCTTCAACCCCTATCTGATGGAGGCCGACCAGTTTGCGGGCGCCTACCTGTCCGTGGTCGAGTCCATCGCCAAGCTCGTTGCCGCCGGCTTTGAGCACAAGCGCGCCTACCTCTCCTTCCAAGAGTACTTCGAGCGTCTGCGCACCGAGGCCGAGCGCTGGGGCAAGCCCACGGCAGCCGTCCTGGGCGCCCTCATGGCCCAAGTCGACCTGGGTGCCGGCGCCATCGGCGGCAAGGACTCCATGAGCGGTTCGTTTGAGGACGAGACCGGCGAGCTCAACGTTCCGCCGACCCTGATCAGCTTCGCCGTCGCCGTGGGCAAGGCCGCCCGCGCCGTCTCGCCCGAGTTCAAGGGCCTCACGCACCGCGTCGTCCGCATCGCCCCCGCCACCTATGGCGAGGACTACCGCCCCGATGCCCAGCAGCTGCTCGCCGCGTTTGACGCCGTCGAGGCGCTCACTGCTACCGGCAACGCCCTGGCCATATCCACGCCCGGCTACGGCTGCGGCGCCGAGAGCCTCTTTAAGATGTGCGTCGGTAACCAGATCGGTATCGAGCTTGCCGAGGATGTAGACGTGGAGAGCCTCTTCACCCCGCTCTACGGCAGCTTTATCGTCGAGCTCGCCGAGGACGCCGAGCTGCCCGAGGTCGCCGACGGCGTTGTCGTCGAGCCCCTGGGCACCACCGTCGAGGGCTATGTCGTCGACACCGGCTCCGAGGTCATCGAGCTCGCCGAGCTCCAGGAGGCCTGGGAGAGCGGCATCGAGGGCGTCTTCACCTACCGCAGCGCCGGCGAGACCCCCGAGGTCGAGACCATCGACTTCCGCGCCAAGGATATCCACGTGTTCGGCGGCGCCAAGATCGCCCGCCCGCGCGTGATCATCCCCGTGTTCCCCGGTACCAACTGCGAGTACGACACCGCCAAGGCAT
>USEK01000222.1 GCA_900553705.1 uncultured Collinsella sp. | reverse complement strand
GTCGGCAGCGTCAGATGTGTATAAGAGACAGAGGTCCGTGTGTTCGGCCAGATGTATAAAAACGGCCACATCTACAAGGGCCTCAAGCCCGTGTACTGGTGCCCCCACGACGAGACCGCTCTGGCTGAGGCTGAGATCGAGTATCAGGATGATCCCTGCACCACCGTGTATGTGAAGTTCCCCATGCATGACGATCAGGGCAAGCTGAGCCATCTGGACAAGTCCAAGCTGAACTTCGTGATCTGGACCACCACCATCTGGACCCTGCCCGGCAACCTGGCCATCGCCCTGCACCCCGACGAGAGCTACGCCATCGTGAAGAACGAGGATAACGGCGAGATGTACATCGTCGCCGAGGCGCTCGTCGAAAAGGTCATGACCGTCGGCAACGTCGAGCACTACTCGATCCTTGAGACCCACCCCGGTAACTTCTATGAGAACATGCTCGCATCTCATCCCTTCCTGCCCAAGACCTCCCGTCTGGTGCTGGCCGACTATGTCACGATGGACTCCGGTACCGGCTGCGTCCACACCGCGCCCGGCTTCGGCGCGGACGACTATCAGACCTGCCGCCGCTACGGCATGGACATGGTCGTGCCCGTCAACGATCAGGGCCGCCACACCGACTATGCCGGAAAATATGAGGGTATGCTCGTTGAAGAGTCCAACCCCGTCATCCTGAACGACATGAAAGAGGCCGGTTCCCTCTTCGCTTCCGAAGAGATCGTGCACAGCTATCCGCACTGCTGGCGCTGCAAGAAGCCCATCATCTTCCGCGCCACCCCGCAGTGGTTCTGCTCTGTCGACTCTTTTAAGGATGAGGCCTGCGCCGCGTGCGACGACGTGCGCTGGGTTCCGGGCTGGGGCATCGACCGCATGAAGAGCATGATCCGTGAGCGCGCCGACTGGTGCATCTCCCGTCAGCGCCGCTGGGGCCTGCCGATCCCCGTGTTCTACTGCAAGGACTGCGGCAAGCCCATCTGCACCGACGAGACCATCAAGGCCGTCTCTGACCTCTTTGCCGAAAAGGGCTCCAACGCCTGGTTCGATACGGATGCCGCCGACATCCTGCCCAAGGGCTTCACCTGCCCGCACTGCGGCAAGAACTCGGGCTTTACCAAAGAGGAGGACACGCTTGACGGCTGGTTCGACTCCGGCTCCACGCACTTCGCGTCCATGAAGAAGGATCAGGGCTTCTGGCCCGCCACGATGTACCTCGAGGGTCTCGATCAGTACCGCGGCTGGTTCCAGTCTTCGCTGCTGACCGCTGTCGGCGCCTTCGGCCAGGGCGCGCCCTTTAAGGAGTGCGTCACCCACGGCTGGACGGTCGACGGCGAGGGTAAGGCCATGCACAAGAGCCTTGGCAACGGCGTCGATCCCGCGGACGTGTTCAACGAGAACGGCGCGGATATCCTGCGCCTGTGGGCCGCCAGCGCGGACTATCACGCGGACGTCCGCTGCTCGAAGGAGATCTTCAAGCAGCTCAGCCAGAACTACCTCAAGTTCCGCAACACCTGCAAGTTCATGCTCGACAACCTTGTCGACTTCGACCCCGAAAAGCTGACCAAGCCCGAGGATATGCCCGTACTCGACCGCTGGCTCCTCACCAAGCTCAACGAGCTCATCGAGAAGGCCGAGCAGTCCTACTGCGACTATGAGTTCCACATCATCACCCATGCGGTGAATGACTTCTGCGTGAACACGCTCTCGAGCTTCTACCTCGATATCGTCAAGGACCGCCTGTACTGCGAGGGTGCGGAGAGCGCCACCCGCCGCAGCGCGCAGACCGCCCTGTACCTCACGCTCCACACGCTTTCCAAGCTCTTCGCGCCGATCCTCGCTTTCACCTGCGACGAGATCTGGCTCGCCATGCCGCACACCGGCGAGGACGACGCGCGCAACGTGGTCCTCAATGAGATGAACAAGCCCTTCACCGCCTACGCCCTCGACAGCGAGACCATGGCGCGCTGGGAGCACATCATCGCGGTGCGCACCGTCGTCAACGGCGCGCTCGAAGAGGCACGCGCGGCCAAGGTCATCGGCAAGAGCCTGGAGGCCGACGTGCACCTGACCGTGCCCGAGAGCGACCGCTTCTTCGCCGACGAGAGCCCTGAGGCGCTGGCCGACATCTTCATCGTTTCCAAGGTGGAGCTGGCCATCGGCGACGCGCTCGCCGTCAAGGTCGATAACGCCGCCGGCACAAAGTGCCCGCGCTGCTGGAAGCACTCGCTCGAGGCAAACGCCGAGGGTCTCTGCCCCCGCTGCGCCGAGGTCGTCAAGCACCTGCACCTGACCGAGCTTCTGTAAAAACCGCTGCGGGCGGCCAGATGGACGCCCGCGCCATGTTTTTCATCCGTTTCCACCCCACCCGCATGATTTCAGAAAGGAACCCGACCCATGCACTTTGACACCAAAAAGCTCACCCGCTGTGCCCTCATCGCGGCCATCTACGTCGCGCTGACGATGCTCTCCAATGCCCTGAACCTTGCCTACGGTCCCATCCAGCTCCGCTTTTCCGAGGCGATGACGGTCCTGCCGTTTTTGATGCCCGAGGCGAGCTGGGGACTGTTCATCGGCTGCGTGCTCTCCAACATTTTAAGTCCCTATGGCCCTGTCTCTTATACACATCTCCGAGCCCACGAGACGTAGAGGAATCT
>USEK01000221.1 GCA_900553705.1 uncultured Collinsella sp. | reverse complement strand
CTCTACGTCTCGTGGGCTCGGAGATGTGTATAAGAGACAGAGGCTCAACGTCCTGGGGAGCGGCGGCGTCCACCAGAGCCTGCTTGAGCTCGGTGTACTGACGCTCGACCTCGCCCTCGGCCCAGACCTGGTCGGCGATAGCGTCGACCTGGCAGGCGGAGAACTTGTCCTCGGGCGTATGCGAGACCGGGTCGACCTTGTGCATGGTCAGCTCGTTGCACTTGCCGATCCACCACTGGTAGGTCATATAGACCGTGCCCTTGTTGATGCGGTCGCTCACGTCGGCGCGGCTGTATACCTGGCCGCGGCGGCTGTGGATCGAGACGATGTCGCCATTCTTGATGCCGCGTGCCTGGGCGTCCGCGGGATTCATGCGGACAAAGCCGGGCTCGTCGGCAAGCAGTGCCAGCGTCTTGCAGTTGCCGGTCATCGAGCGGCAGCTGTAGTGGCCGACCTCGCGGACGGTGCACAGGATGAGCGGATACTCATCGTCGGGAAGCTCGGAGGGCGCCTCCCAGTCGTGTGCCATCAGGTTGGCGCGGCCGTCCTTGGTGGTGAACTTGCCACCAGCGAACATGTCGGGCGTACCGTGGTCGTTCACATCGGTGCTCTTGACCGGCCACTGGGCGTAACCGCCCTCGGGAGCCATCTTCTCGTAGGTCGCGCCTACAAAGTTGGGGCACAGGCTAATGCACTCGTTCCAGATCTGCTCGGTGTTGTCGTAGTGCATGGGGTAGCCCATGCGCGTGGACAGGTCCGCGAAGATCTCCCAGTCGTGGCGGCACTCGCCCTTGGGCGGAACTGCCGCGTCAAAGTGCTGGAAGCTACGGTCGGATGCGGTAAAGACACCCTCGTGCTCGCCCCAAGAGGTAGCGGGCAGGATGACGTCGGCGAGCATGGTCGTCTGCGTCATAAAGATGTCCTGGCAAATGAACAGATCCAGCTCGGAGAGCGTCTTGCGCATACCGGCCGAATCGGGCTCGGTCTGCACCGGGTCCTCGCCGTAGTTGTAGAAGCAGTGCACCTTGCCCTCGTCGACCAGGTGGCCCAGATCGGTGAGCTTGTAGCCCTCCTCGAGCGGGAGCTTTTCCTCGGGCACGCCCCAAGCTTTGGCAAACTTGGCACGCACTGCGGGGTCGGTGACTTTCTGGTAGCCAGGGTACAGGTTGGGCAGCATGCCCATATCGCAGGAGCCCTGGACGTTATTCTGACCGCGCACGGGCGCGAGGCCGGAATTGGGTTTGCCGATCTGGCCGGCAACGCAGGCGATGGAGGCGATGGTGTGCACCGTCTTCAGGTTCTGCTTCTGCTGGCATACGCCCATGCCCCAGCCAATGATGGCAGAGGGCTTCGCCGTGGCGTACATCTCGGCAGCTTGGTGGATCAACGCGGGCTCGACACCCGTGATGTCCTGTACGGATTCGGGAGTGTAGTTCTTGATGGTCTCCCACCACTCGTCAAAGCCGTTCGTGTGCTCGGCGACGAATTCCTTGTCGTAGAGGCCATCGTTGACCAGACAGTTGGCAAAGGCGTTGAGGAACGCGACGTTGCAACCGTTCTTGATCGGAAGGTAGATATCGGCGATACGCGCGGTTTCGATATGGCGCGGGTCGGCGACAATGATCTTGCAACCCTTTTCTTTGGCTCGCACGATACGCCTTGCGACGATGGGGTGCGAATCGGCAGGGTTATAGCCGAAGAGGAAAATGCAGCCCGCATCCTCCATACCGGGGATGGAGCATGACATGCAACCTGAACCAACCGTGTCCATCAGACCGAGGACAGTAGGGCCGTGTCAAGTACGGGCGCAGTTGTCCACGCTGTGGGTGCCGATGCACGCACGCGTAAACTTCTGCATGACGTAGTTCGCCTCATTGCCGCCGCCTCGCGAAGAGCCGGTGGTCATGACAGCGTTAGGACCATATTCGTCAATTATGGCCTGCATCTTAGATGCGGTGAAATCCAGTGCCTCGTCCCAGCTTACGCGCTCAAGATCCGCGCCCTTGGTGCGGCGGATCATCGGGTGCAGTACGCGAGGAGTCAAGATCTTGGTGTCGTTGATGAAGTCGTAGCCGCTCATGCCCTTAAGGCACAGCTCGCTCTGGTTGGTGATGCCGTTGAGCGGTTCGGTACCCACGACCTGGCCGTTTTGGACCAAGAGGTTAAACTGGCAACCGGCGCCGCAGTACGGGCAAATCACTTTATGCTTCTCCATGACACCCTCCTTCCTTTCTCTGCTACCGATTACTCGGTACTTATTTGACAATCATTGGGCCTGTTGCCCGACGCTTACGCCTCGTTTTCGATGGTGGCGCGGGCACGCTCGGCAGTCAGCTCCGCCAGGCGCTCCTCGTCTACCAAGGTGAGGCCCTTGGTCGGGCACGCCTCAGCGCACGCCGGACCGCCGGGACGGTCCACGCACAGGTCGCACTTGAGCACGAAGCTCTTAGTCTGCGAACCCACGCGCACGTCACCCATCAAGACGGGGACCTGCGTGGTCGCCACGCTCACGGCGCCAAAGGGGCATGCCATGACGCAGCTCTTGCAGCCGATGCAGTTGTCCTCGTTGACGCCGATGCGATGGTTCTTTGGATCAAAGAACAAGGCGCCCGTAGGACAGGCCTTCGCGCACGGGGCATCCTCGCAGTGATGGCAAGCCACCGGTGCGGAGATCTCGTACGTAC
>USEK01000220.1 GCA_900553705.1 uncultured Collinsella sp. | reverse complement strand
TCTACACTCGACTAGTCGTCGGCAGCGTCAGATGTGTATAAGAGACAGAAGCAGCCCCATCCAGCGAAAATGGCCCGCACGGTCGCGGATATGCTGTACCACGCTCATCGGGCCTCCTCTCCGTTGTGCCAAAACGCCAGTTCCTCGCGGTTGGCGGCGCTCAAGTATACATGCTGTTTGTCAATCGCATCGATCACGCGGTGGACCTCGTCACCGTCGCGGCGCATCACGGCCAGGCGCAGGCAAAGAATCCAAACCTCCTGCTCCTCGGGCACATCGAGCACCAGCTGGTCGGTCACGGCCTGCGCCTCGTCGATCTGTCCGACATCGGCCAGCGCCGTCGCGTATCGAATGCGAAGCTCAAGGGTGTCCTCGCGCTCGCAGCGACGCGCAAGCAAACGCGCGTACTGTTGGCGCTGAATCTGAGCCACGCGCCCCTCGGCCAGGCCCGAGCCCAAGTATTCACCAAGAAAATCGCAGTATTCGTTGAGGTTTTGCGCGCTCGGGTCCGTCTTAAAGGCACGCTCCAGCTGCTGCAGTTTAAGGTCGGACTCCTTGGAGATCTGCGCCACCGCCGTCGCGGCATAGTGAGCCACCTCAACGTCGTCGTTAAGCTTAGCCGCCTGCAGCTGCGCCAGGTAAGCGTCGGGCTCCTCGGTGAGCATGGAGAGCATTAGGCGGCGCCGTTCTGCCGGGTCGTTGATGATGAGCGCCTCCTCGAGCGGCACTACGCCTGCATCGTCCTCACCACTCGGTACCGACATACTACGATGCAGGTCGTCGTTGAAGCGCAGCGACTCCAGCGCAGACTCTTTCAGCCCCTCGCCAAACGCCGTTCCGCGGACCGATAGCAGAACCACCAGCAACGGGCCCCACAGCGGCACCAGCACTATCACAGCCAGCATATGCCCGCGCACCGGCAGCAGGCCCAGCTTCATGAGCGTCCACAGCATCAGGCAAACCAGCGCATGAATCAGCAGCAAGACGGCGGCAACAACAAGCGAGATCAAGCGACACTCCCCTCACCGTCACCGGTGTAAGCGATGTGCTGCAGCAGCGCCACGATGTCCTCGCCGTCGACGGGCTCCACCGCAATATGCTTTGCGCTCAGGCGCTCGCGGATAATGGGCAGATCGCACGCCTTTGCCTGGCGCATAAGCAGGTAAAGCACGTCGCCGTCGACCAAGCCCGCCGCGTCGCTCTCGCGGATTGCCGACCCAATTGCGCCCACCAGCTCGCCGACAGGCTCCATGCCCGGTACCACGCGCAGGAGCAAAAAACTCCCCATCTTGCTATCTGCCAGCGCCTGCTCCGCCGCGAGCTCTTGGCCAAAGGCCGCCTGCTTGAGCACGCAAGTGCCGTCAACGCAGCGTTTATCCTGCGCCACCGCCTCATAGTCAAAGGCACGGCCCAGCGCGCTTTCGACCAGCCCGCACAAGATGCGGAACAGGTTTTGATAATAGAGGGTCATTTGGTTTTCGGCCGCACTACGCACAAAGATCAACACGGCGGGTGCCCCGTCGCGCTCGATCGTGTATCCAAACATGGGAAGCCCCGGCGTCAGCTCGCGGTTCACCCACAGGTTCGACTGACCCCCGTCGCCCAAAAGAGGTGCAAGCTGCTCAAGCGTGAGCGAGCGTGCGGCATCTTCGGCAATCGCGGGACTTGCTGCCACCAGGCGTGCAAATGCCCCGCCCGAAACATGGTAGATCGCCACCGAATCGTTCTCGAGGATCTCGCCCAGAAGCTCGCAGCACTTGCGATAGATGTCGCGTGGGTTGAATACGTCGAGCTCCTGCGTCACGGCAAAGATCTTGCCAAAGCTGTCGTGGCGACCCACGATCTGGCGCCTGTACGCGCGCTTGTCCTCGATCGCGTCGTGGTAGAGCTGCGTAAGGAACGTATTGCGGTTGCGCACGAGCTCGTTATGATCGCGCTCCGCCCTAATGGCTTCGCTGTTGCGCAGCTGCACATAGCCGCACACGGCACCCACCACAAAGTACGCAATAAACGGCAGCCAGTTGGACGGCTCGTAGAACAGGCCCTGGAAGGTATAGCCGTACTGGGTAAAGTAACTCGCGGCCAAACCCACCGACGCCAGCAGCGCCGCAACCAGGCCAAAGTCCAAGCCATACAGCGTGCCAATCAGCACCACATAGAGCAGGCGATAATCGAGCACGTTGAGCTGGGCCGATTGGGAGAACAAGCGCTCCAGCACCTCGAACAGAACCCAGGCAACGCCCGTCTCTAGGCATTTAATAGGCAGCGTGCGCATTTGGATGCGGTCGATGGCGGCGCGCAAGGGGTTGACCTTCTTTGCGCGGCCAGCATCCCAACGCGCTTGAATGGTCGAAAGATCGCGCAGCAAGTCGTAGCGCTGAAACCAGCCATAGCGTACGCGAGCGATGTCGCTGGCGGGCAGAGTGTAGCCGGCAGAATCGCCATAGGTAACTGAGAGCCCTGGGAACAGCGCCTTGAGGGCGTCGCCCACCTCACCCGCCGTGTGATGGAAGGTATCGGCAACGTCGAGCGTCTCAAAGTTACCATCCCAGCTATCGAAGATACGGCGTACCAGCACCGCAAGCTCCTCGGCACACAGCAGGGGAAACGCCGCATCCTGCGCGCCCTGCAGAGCGACCGCTGTCTCTTATACACATCTGACGCTGCCGACGACTAGTCGAGTGTAGA
>USEK01000219.1 GCA_900553705.1 uncultured Collinsella sp. | reverse complement strand
CGATTCGTGTCGCGTGCTGGACCTGGTGTGGCAGACGGTGGGCGACGTGCCGATCTCGGTTATGAACCAGTACACGCCCAATGCGCTCATGCGCGAGCAGGGCGGCGACCTGGCACGCGCCGTGACGCGTGAGGAGTACGAGCAGGTGCTCGACCATGCCGACGACCTGGGTTTTACGACGATGTTCTGGCAAGAGGGCGGCGCGGTAGACGAGAGCTTCACCCCCGCCTTCGACACCACCGGCGTCCTCACCAGCGCAAAGTAGAGCGCACGCTGATGATTTTTCTGGGACGGGGATTAAAAAATCATCGAGAGGATCGCCTGTTCGAAAAGTTGTCAAAATAGCCGCGTCCCAAAAAGACTGGTTATTGGGCGTTGACAGTTGGCGAGCCGTAGGTAAAATATCAACTTGTCTTGGGGACGTAGCTCAGTTGGGAGAGCGCTGCCGTCGCATGGCAGAGGCCGAGGGTTCGACTCCCTTCGTCTCCACCCTTGGATTTGATAAGCCGCTGACATTGTGTCGGCGGCTTTTTTTAAAAGAAAGGGCTGTACCATGGCCAAGCTTGAGTCCCAACCACTGTCTGCCGAGGAACGCGCCGAGTTGGAAGAGCTCCGCGCCGAGAAAGCTCGTCGCGAGGCCCAGGAAGAGGCACGCCGCGAGCGTGAGGAGCTGGCCGCCCTGCGTGCCGAGCGTGCGAAGGCCGAGGAGGCCGCCGCGAACGTCGCCCCCGCGCCCAAGCCCGCCGCCGCGAAGCCCGCGCCCACCGCACCTAAACCTCAGCCTAAAAAGGTCGCTCGTTCCAAGTCCGTCGAGCCCAAGCCGAGCCGTGACGAGATGACCTTTGCCCAGCGCATGGTTACCTCCAAGGAGCCTATGGGCGAGAACGAGATCCCTGGCATGGCGCCGGCTCAAAAAATCATCATTGTCCTTGCCCTCATCGCGTTTGTCATCTTTATGGGCTACACGATCCTGACCAGCATGGGCCTGCTCTAGCCCATTCGCGCTGGGTGCCATGCCCGAACACTCTGCCCTTTTCCAACCCTCAACCTCTGCACAACGCATCCGAAAGGTCGCCCCATGGCTTTGACCGACATCTCGCATCCCACCGACATTGCAATGCTCACCGATCTGTACGAGCTCACTATGGCCCAGGGCCTGTGGGAGAGCGGCAAGGCCAATGAGCAGGGTTGTTTTACCGCGTTTTACCGCGACCATCCTTTTGGCAGCGCCTATGCCGTCATGTGTGGCACCGCCGAGCTGCCCGAGCTCGTCGAGAACCTGCGCTTTACGCCCGAGGATATCGACTACCTCGCCTCGCTTGAGGCCCCTGCCGGCGGCGCGATGTTCAAGTCCGCATTCCTCGACTACCTGCGCGATTTTCGTGCGCATGTAAACATCGACGCCGTGCCCGAGGGCGAGCTCGTCTTTCCGCGCGAGCCCATGGTTCGCGTCACCGGCCCCGCACTGGAGTGCCAGCTGCTCGAAACGGCGCTGCTCAACATCGTCGGCTTCCAGACGCTTGTCGCCACCAAGACGGCGCGCGTGGTGCTGGCGGCGGACGGCCGTCCCGTTGCCGAGTTTGGCCTGCGCCGCGCCCAGGGTCCCGATGGCGGCCTGGCCGTTGCGCGCGCGAGCTACGTTGCCGGCTGCTCCTCTACGTCCAATGTGCTCGCCGGCCGCCGCTATGGTATTCCCGTCTTTGGCACGCATGCGCACAGCTGGGTGATGAGCTTCGATTCCGAGCTCGAGGCCTTCCGCGCCTTTGCCAAGTCGAGCCCCAAGAACTGTACGCTGCTCATCGACACCTATGACGTGCGCGAGGGCTGCGAGCATGCCATTACGGTTGCCAAGGAGATGGAGGCGGTGGGCGAGCGTCTGTCGGCTATTCGCATCGACTCCGGCGACCTCGCCAAGCTCTCCAAGTATGTTCGCGGCCGTTTTGATGCCGAGGGCCTGCCCTATGTGGGGATCTCGGTTTCCAACGATCTTGACGAGTACACGATTCAGTCGCTGCTGGACCAGGGCGCGCCCATCGATAGCTTTGGCGTGGGTACCAAGCTCGCGACCTGCTATGACCAGCCGGCGCTGGGTGGCGTGTACAAGCTTTCCGCCCGCCGTGCGAGCGAGACAGATCCATGGACGCCGGTGGTCAAGCTCTCCGAGCAGCCCTATAAGCGCACGATCCCGGGTGTGCAACGCGTGCGCCGTTATTACGACGGCTTTGGCGGCCCAGTCTGCGACATGATCTACGACGAGGACCATCTGGCGGGGGAGGGCGCCGCGCGCGGCAATACCCTCGTGGCCGTGAATGATGCCGCCCTGGTGACCGACGTGTCCGAACTTGAGTATCGCGAGCTGCTGGTGCCGATCGTGCGCGATGGCAGTGCGGTGGCTCCGCGTGAGAGCATCCAGGACGCGCGCGAGCGCTGTGCTTGGGCGCTCGATCATCTGGACGCAGCTTTCAAGCGCTTCCTGTACCCGCAGACCTATGTGGTGGGCATGGAGCAGGGCCTGGCTCAGGTGCGCGACGAGCTCGTGCGCAAGAACATGGCCGCGGCTTCGGCCTTCCCCTGGGCAAAATGATCCGAAGGGGACGGAGGAAAACGGATCATTTTCGTCCGTCCCGCACCGGGTGCCCCGGCTGCTCCAGCTCGCCCGCCTGCTCAACACTCGATTGGTTTGACGTATGACGACTTC
>USEK01000218.1 GCA_900553705.1 uncultured Collinsella sp. | reverse complement strand
CTTCCCGCAATGCCTGCTGGAAGCGCTTTTTGCCGGTGGGGTTGATGCGCTCGCCGATGACGGCGATCTTGTGACCGTCACAGGGAAGGTCCACGACCGTCTGGGCGCTCGTGACCGACATGCTGGGCTTGCGGCGGCGCGGGCTGGGCGTGTGGTTGTCGATAAGCGTGCGCAAGGCCGCCATGTGCGTCGGCGTGGTGCCGCAGCAGCCGCCCACGACGTTCACGCCGTCGGCGATCATGCCGGCGACGGCCTCGGCGTATTCGGGGGCTTGGATATCAAAGACGGTGTTGCCGTCGTCGTCCACATGGGGGAGTCCTGCATTGGCCTGCACCATAACGGGCTTGTCGGTGACGGTGAGCATGCGAGCGGCGAGTCCTCGGAGCTCGGCCGGGCCCTGGCTGCAGTTGATGCCCAAAACGTCGGCGCCGATGGCGTCGAGGGTGATGGCGGCGACCTCGGGGCTCGTGCCCAAGAAGGTGCGGCCGTCTTCCTCAAAGGTCATGGTGGCAAAGACGGGCAGGTCGGAGTTCTCGCGGCAGGCGAGGACCGCCGCCTTGATCTCGGCAAGGTCAGTCATGGTCTCGATAATAAAGAGGTCCACGCCCGCGTCGACGCCGGCGCGCACTTCCTCGGCAAAGAGGTCGTAGGCCTCGTCGAAGCTGAGGGTGCCCAAGGGGCGAAGCAGTGCGCCGATGGGGCCGATGTCACCGGCGACGTAGCGGGCGCCGGCCTCGCGGGCACAGGCGACGGCCGCGGCAAAGACGTCTGCCACGGTGGCGGCACCGTCGAGCTTGTGGGCGTTGGCGCCAAAGGTATTGGCGGTGATCACGTCGCAGCCGGCCTCGACGTACTGTCGCTGAATGTCGGTAATGACCTGGGGCTCCTCAAAGTTGAGCAGCTCGGGCAGGGCGCCCGCCTTCATGCCAGCGGCCTGCAACATGGTGCCCATGCCGCCGTCGAACAGCAGGTGCCCCCTGCCCTCGACGGCCGCACGCAGGCGATCGTCCTTAATACGCAGATCGTCGATCGTGCGCGTCTTGTATGCAGCGCCATTGCGGCGTGCGGCGTCAACAGGCGCCGCCAGCGCGGCACCGTCCAGATCATGAGTGATAAGTATGTTTGAGCTATTCGCCATGTGCATCCATTTCGTCTAGAGCCCACTGAGGAATTTCTATTTGAAGAGATTTGTCGGGCTCGATATCTTCGATTCGCTTGTTGTAGTGGGCAAGAAGCCGTGCGACATTTAATCGAATTAGGCCTCGCTTGTAGAACGATAACTCTTCAATATTGATGCCGATAAACGATTCGAGCGCGATAACCTGTACGCGATTGCCGAGTCCCTCACTTTCGAACAGTCCGTAAGCGAAGGAAACTTTATCGTGGGGGACAACGACGATGGGCCGAATGCCATTTCGAATGTTATCTCGGCATCGATCGGTCAATTTGGCCATTGGCGATACAGTCACATGAAATGCAGCATCATTGATTTGGAAATCGCCAGAACGGTCTGTCTGCTGGTCGGCGGCGTTTGAGTTGTCCTTTCCGATTTCTATGGTTGGAAATAACATCTCTAGTTTTGCACCTACCAGGTGCTGTGCGACGGTACCCGTTGGCTTATCGGACCGTAGGCTTGCTTCGGCTAGGATATCATCGACAATGACAGAAATTGGTTTTTGAAGATCGATTTCGACTTTGATTCTCTGCCGGTTAAAGAAATCGACCTGGATTCGCTCGACGAAGAAATTGGCGATTGCATTCGCAGCTTCAAGACGAGTGTCTTCGCAAGTGTCACTGGGTAGGGCAGAGTTGATAATTGTGGCAAGCTCAAGCGCCATCGGGAGTGTGCCGCGTGAGGTTCTGCCGCCCTCTGATGCGAAGGCACGCGTTTCCCCATGTCTGGCTAAAACTGTTTTGATGCATGCTCCACTTAGGCCTCGTACTTGGCTCCCCTTGTCCGATTGCACATAATCGTCGGTGAGCGGAAAACGGTTTTGCAACAGCTCGCTTATGCCTATGCCAACCGCCATGACGTTACGGTTGACGTTGCCTCGCTTGCTGCGCTTGGATTCGTACCAGAGTTCAATGGCATCCAAGATGTCTTTATCGGGCTCGCTCAAGGAGCAATTGGTCATTTCCATTATTGTCCACTCCGTTCCTTGAAGACATAAGCGCGGGTTTGACTGCATTTTTTATAAGCCAAGTGACAACTGGCACGGCAACTGCATCGCCGAATGCGTAGCGAATCTGAGCATCCGAGAAGCCGCTAAACTGACATGAGTCAGCACCTTGGAGACGGGCATATTCAGTTCCAGTCATCCAGCGAACTTCTATCTTTCCGTTTTCGCATATAACGACTGCCTGTCTTGATGAGCCGCCGCGAGCCGTTCTTAGACATCCGGCAATTTCTTCTTCACGGATTTCCCAGCGCACAACGCCCGATCGCGTGCGACGGTAAGCAGTGCGAACAATTCTTTCTTTGGCATTTAAGAAGCGCTGAAGGCGCTCTGCTTGATGCGGTGCAAGTGAGTCGATAAATGCTTGTACTTGGTTTTTGTTCCACCAACGCTTGTCGTTCTCGGGAATATTTTCAACAACCGTTGCAAGGCCCGTCATGCGAAGTGGACTTGGCTCGTTTAGGTGAGAGACGTGCGTAATGAGCTGTCTCTTATACACATCTCCGAGCCCACGAGACGTAGAGGAATCTCGTA
>USEK01000217.1 GCA_900553705.1 uncultured Collinsella sp. | reverse complement strand
GGCTCGGAGATGTGTATAAGAGACAGGCCGTGGGCTGGATAATAAAACCATCGACGCCCAGCGAGAGCATTTTGTCGACATACATGAGCTCGGTCTCGGGGTTAAAGTTACTCGTGCAAACGACCGTCTGGTAGCCCGCGGGGAGCATGACCTGCTCCATGCCATTGAGAACGAGCCCCGCCCATTTGTTGGTGTTATCCAAAATGATGATGGCAATGACGTGGGTTTGCTTGCCGGTGAGCGTCTGCGCTTGGGCGTTGGGAACGTATCCGAGTTCCTTAATGACGCGCGCGATTTTGTTCTGCGTCTTCTCGCTAAGCTTTTCTCGTTTGTCGTTGAGGTAATACGAGACGCTTGCCGTCGAGGTTCCCGCCTCTCGAGCGACGTCTGCGATCGTAACGCGCTGTTTTGCCACAGCGACTCCTTCCGACAGATGAGCATTTTCCAACATGATGACTTTGAGTCTTGGTGAAGGATACGCTTCGGTGAGCGGCTTTTTCCTTTCATATTGAGTATGCAACAAATGCGGCATACGGGTGGGGTCGAAATTTGTGACCGGCATGCGCATCTGCCGTCTACCGAGATAATCAAATACTTCTTGACTTTTGAAATCGAGGGCAAAATCGCAGGATTCATTTTTGGTTAAACGCATAACTAAATCGCATAACCAACGCTCTGACCTGCGCGTTTACCGAAATAAGCTGGCATTAAGAAAAACGAGCACCTATATTGTTCTTGTCGAAAAGACAGCAAGTCCAAACGGCAGGGGATGCTCCGGAGGCCTCCGCAAACGGTGTCTTGCGCACGCAACTCTATGAAAAGAGGGAAGCAATGAAGATCGTAGGCGTTGCCGCCTGTACTGTGGGTATCGCCCACACGTATATGGCCCAGAAGGCGATTCAGGATGAATGCGCCGCCCGTGGCATCGAGTGCAAGGTCGAGGCTCAGGGTGGCCTGGGTATCGAGAATGAGCTCACGCAGGAAGACGTGGACTCCGCCGACCTGGTCCTGGAGTCCGTCGACGTGGGTGTCGAGAACGAGGACCGTTTTGAGCAGAAGATGGCCGAGGGCAAGTTCCTCAAGGTCGGTACTTCCGATGTGATCGCCGATCCGGTCAAGATCATCGACCAGGCTGTTGAGATCATCAAGGCGACGGGCGGTACCGTTGACGCGCCCAAGGCCGAGGCCAAGGCAGAGAAGAAGGCCGTCTCCGCTGCCCCGCAGGCCCCGACACCGGCGTCCAAGCAGTCTATCTTTGCCGATCCGGGTAAGACGCTGCTCAATGCATTCAATACCGGCGTTTCCTATTTTATCCCCATCGTCGTTATCGGCGGCGTGTTCCTCGCCTTCTCGCTGGCATCCGGTACCGCCGGCGCCAACGGCATGGAGGTTACGAACCCGCTGATGGTGAGTCTTAACACCATCGGCATGGCCGGCATCTCCATGATGATCCCGGTGCTTGCGGCATACATCGCCTACTCGATGGCTGGCAAGCCCGCGCTCGCCCCCGGTTTTGTCCTGGGCTACCTGGTCAACAACGCAGTCGTTACCCCTAACGGCAACAGCGTTTCGACCGGCTTCTTGGGCGCCATGATCATGGCGGTCATCTGCGGCTACTTTGTCCGCTGGATGAAGACCTGGAAGGTCAACAACACCATCCAGACCATCATGCCCATCCTGATCATCCCGATTCTGACCTCGCTTGTCCTGGGCATGGCCTATATCTACATCCTGGCCACGCCGCTTGGCTTTGTGATGGACTGGCTCACCGGCGTGCTCGGCAGCCTGCAGGGCGGTTCCGCAGTTGTCCTGGGTCTGGTCATTGGCGTTATGACCGCCTTCGATATGGGTGGCCCCATCAACAAGACCGCCTCGACCTTCACCATGGCCATCATGGCCTCCGGTATCTACGGTCCTAACGGTATGTTCCGCGTCGCCGTCGCCGTTCCCCCGATCGCCTGCGGCCTTGCTGCGCTCATCGCCAAGAACAAGTTCGATGACGCCGATCGCCAGATGGGCATCTCCGCGCTGTTCATGGGCTGCATCGGTATTACCGAGGGCGCTATCCCCTTTGCGGTCAAGGACCTCGGTCACACCCTTCCCGGCATTTGCATCGGCTCTGCCGTGGGTGCGGCGCTTGCCGCCTTCCAGGGTATCGACTGCTACGTCCCGCACGGTGGCTTTATCGTCGCCCTTGCCACCAACAACGTCGCGCTGTTCTGCCTGGACATCGTGATTGGCGCCGTGGTCGCCGCTGCAATCCTGATTGCCATGAAGCCCACGCTCGACAAGCAGGCCAAGTAAACCTTTAAGGACTCCGGTTGTGCGGAGGGATGGATTTGACTCCGCACAACCGCCCCTACACAACAAAATCCATCCGTACTGATAGGGCCCACATCTGGGTCCCAGGGAACTTTTGTCAAAAATCCTCTGGAGAAGGAGAACAAAATGTCCAACCTCACCATCCGCCAGGCCGTTCAGGGCATGCTCAAGCTGCAGGATAGCGGCGATCACGCAACCATGGTCGGCATTGGCCCCATGAGCCCCAACCTGATTCAGGCCGTGTTCGAGCTTGCCAAGGACGAGGATTTCCCACCCATGTTTATCGCCAGCCGCAACCAGGTCGATATGGACGAAATGGGCGCCGGCTACGTCAACGGTTGGGACCAGACGCGCTTTGCCGCCGACATCAAGAAGGTCGCCGACGAGGTGGGTTACACCTGTCT
>USEK01000216.1 GCA_900553705.1 uncultured Collinsella sp. | reverse complement strand
ACAGCATCTGTCGCTGAAGGTTATCCACAAAGCTGCGGCCATC
Organism: uncultured Collinsella sp.; assembly: GCA_900553705.1. Classification (GTDB taxonomy): domain Bacteria; phylum Actinomycetota; class Coriobacteriia; order Coriobacteriales; family Coriobacteriaceae; genus Collinsella. The sequence continues at coordinate 2,683 of USEK01000216.1, read as the reverse complement.
GCCCATAAGCTCCCACAGCGAGCGGAGCCACGATGTAGGCGTCTTGTAGTCGATACCCAGCGAAACCCCAGCTTCTGCCGCATCATGACGGCACAGGTCGAGCTCGGCAAATGTTGGCGCCAACAGAACAGCGCGCCCGTGGCGGGCAACCAGGTCGGCCAGCAGCGCTGCCTCGGCATCGATCAAATCCGTGCCGGCATTTGTGGTATAGATTCGAACAGGCATGGCCCTCCACTCAAACTGTTCGCAATATTCAACGCATCTATCCTACCCGCCCGCACGGACAACCTGACCCCAATGCACCAGATCCCCTCGATGATCCGTTTTCCTCCGTCCCCAAGGGATCAATTATCGACACACAAAAACCGCCCCCGAAGGGGCGGCTCCAGCTGATTCGTTTGTTGCCGTTGGCCTACTCGCCATCCTCCAGCTTGATGAGGATCTTGCGATAGCCACCGTACTCGCCGTTGAGCGCCTTGGAAACACGGCTCACCGTGGTGGACGAAGCGCCCGTGCGGGCCTGAACCTCAACATAGGGCTCGCCCTCATCCAGATAACGCGCGACCTGCAGGCGTTGCGAAAGATCGCAAATCTCGCGCGGCGTGCAGATATCGGTTAAAAACGCCTGGATATCCTTCTCGTCATCCAAAAGACTAAATGCGTGGACCAGCTGCTTGACATCAGGCTTGTCAAACATGTTCTCGATGTTCATCGATCACCGCCAAACCCGCCATAAGGCATCGAAGTTGATACTGACATCGGGCATCGTTCGCCCGTAATATGCAATAAAACTATGCATGGGCCATTTGCCCGTAGCAGTGTAGCACACCACCAAACTAAAGTGCCAAGACTCTCTGCCAGCGGCACGTTTTTTAGGACGAACGCCGTTTTGAAACCGAATGCGCACGTAAGCTCCACGAATATCTGAGACAATGGGCGGCCGAACAAGGCGGCACACCCGCGCGGCCGTCCAAGCTGCCGCAACAAGCCGCTTCACGCGATACCAACGCGCCCTGCGCAAGAAAGGATTCACACCATGCGCTTTATGCTTAACTGGCTCTTTACCTCGATCGCCATCGCGGTTGCCACGTTCCTCGTTCCCGGCATCCAGCCCTTCGGTTTTGCCGAGGCCTGGGTCTGTTTCGCCTTCGTGGGACTGTTCCTGAACATCGTCGATTCGTTCGTCAAGCCGTTCCTGACGGTCATCTCGCTGCCGCTCACGATCATTACGCTGGGCATTTTCCAGCTTGTCGTCAACAGCTTTATGCTCGAGCTCGCGAGTTACCTGTCGGTCAATCTGCTAGGCGTCGGTATCTCCATCGCCGGCTTTGGCTCGGCCTTTATGGGCAGCATTCTGGTGTCCATCATGCGTAGCATTCTCGACAGCATCGCCAAGGACTAAAACGGCCATTCCGGCCGTGCCCGTCTCAACAGTCCAAAACGAAGGCCACCCATCGCAAAAATGGGCGGCCTTCTTATTTGTCAAGTCTTAAAGGGCGAGAGCATCTACCATTTCTACCCCGTCCCCACATGACGGGTGGGGTTAGATGACGTAGTCGTAGCCACGGTTGGGAGCGACAAGTTGATCGAGCGTCACACCGTCGAGGTAGTCGTTGATGAGCTTATCCAGGTTCTTCCACACGTCGAGCGTGGGGCACTCGTCCGAACGCGAGCAGCCCTTGCAGTCGCCATCCAGGCAGGCGACCGGCGCCAGACTACCCTCGGTCAGGCGCAGAATCTCACCCACCGTGTACTGCTCGGGCGGGCGCGTGAGCACGTAGCCGCCGCCCTTGCCACGCATGCCCGAAAGCATGTTGGCGCGCACGAGCGTAGCCAAGATGTTTTCGAGATATTTCTCGGAAATCCCCTGTCGCGCCGCGATCTCTTTGAGCGGGATGCGGCCGGCCGCCTGGTGCTCGGCCAGATCGACCATAACGCGCAGGGCATATCTGCCCTTAGTAGAAACCAACATGTATCGTGCTGCCTTTCGGTCATTTGGTCCGTAGAAATTCTAGCCGAAAAATTGGTTTTGAAAATACCCGTTCCGGTCAAGATGGTTAATCGACTCGTAATAATCTTCTATTTCCTATTGCGTTACTAGGCTTTACTGTCTACTATGCTTGCCAACAGCAAAACGAACAACCCATAAGGTTTGTGGGTTTCGCTGCTATACACACCGTAAAACCACACGGTATCCAGTCATTTGAACACTTTGGAGGTTCACCATGAGCAATGTTTACACGTCCATCGATCAGCTTATCGGCCACACTCCGCTTCTGGAGCTCACTCACTTTGAGGCCGATGAGGACCTCAAGGCCCGCGTGCTCGTCAAGCTGGAATACTTCAACCCCGCCGGATCCGTCAAAGACCGCGTCGCCAAGAACATGATCGACGAGGCCGAGAAGGCAGGCAAGCTCGTACGCGGCGGCGACTACACCATCATCGAGCCCACGAGCGGCAACACCGGCGTCGGCATCGCCTCGGTGGCGGCTGCCCGCGGCTACAAGGTGATCATCACCATGCCCGAGACCATGTCCGTCGAGCGCCGCAAGCTTATGCAGGCATACGGCGCACAGCTCGTGCTCACCGACGGCTCCAAGGGCATGAAGGGTGCCATCGCCAAGGCCGAGGAGCTGCAGAAGGACTGTCTCTTATACACATCTCCGAGCCCACGAGACGTAGA
>USEK01000215.1 GCA_900553705.1 uncultured Collinsella sp. | reverse complement strand
CCTCTACGTCTCGTGGGCTCGGAGATGTGTATAAGAGACAGCAATGCCTGCCGCCTCGGCCTGTTCCCAAGCAAGCGCGCAGGCGCGGGTCAGCTTAAGGTCGATGCCGTAGGCTGCAAGGTACTCATCGTGGTGGCTCTTGATCAGACGGGCCACGCCGCCGCCGACGGTTCCCAGACCGATCAGACCGACGTTCACGGTGCGCAGGGGTTCGCTCATAGATAGCTCCTTCGTGCATCTTATGGATGGATTAACCGCTTAAAGGTTGAGTGCATTCTAGCGTGAACCGAGGGCGCGTGCTCGCCAGGCAACAGGAGTCGCACAAAACGGCACCCCCGAAACGCTGCGGAAACATTGGAAACATGCTCACTACATACGACCTACAGCCTATGTGATTCAGGATGGCAAGTACATCGCCGCCTAAGTGCATATAACGACACCGGTGGGGCCGTTTTATTCAGGGCAAGGACGCCTGTAACAGAACGGAAACATTACTTTCACACAATAAAGTGGCTAAACTGCATAAACCGATAGGAATACGCAGAATTATGGATAAATGGGCAAAACAAAAGAAAAGTTGAAATAATCGCCACTTTTCTCAACTAAAGCGTCTACTATTTTGCGAACGCCGAACACGGCGAAGGATGGCCTGTCGGGTAACCGAAACCCGACGAGATTTGAGAGGAGAGCCGCATGTCGAGCCTCACCGGTAAGTCATTGAACCCTGTTATGAATCGCAGGAGCGTTATCGCGAGCGCAGCAGGTCTGGGGGCGATGTCCATTCTAGCTGGCTGCTCCTCCAACGGCGGCGACAGCGGTTCCGCTTCGAGCGACGCTTCGTTTAAGATCGGCACCATCGGCCCGCTGACCGGTGCCAACGCGTCCTACGGCAAGTCCGTTACCCAGGGTGTCGAGCTTGGCTGCAAGGATTTCTCGACCAAGGAGCTGCCGCTTGCCAGCAAGGCCGAGGATGACCAGGCCGATGGAGAGAAGGCCGTCAACGCCTTCAACACCCTGCTCGACTGGGGCATGCAGGCCCTCGTCGGTCCGACCACCACGGGTGCGTCGGTTGCCGTTGCCGCAGAGTGCGGTAACGACCCCAAGACGTTCATGATCACCCCGTCCGCGTCCTCCGAGGACGTCACCGACGGCAAGGATTGCGTCTTCCAGGTTTGCTTCACCGACCCCAACCAGGGTGTCAACGCTGCCAAGTTCCTGGCGCAGAAGTATGCGGACGAGAAGTTCGTGCTGTTCTATAACTCCGGCGACGCCTATTCTTCGGGCATCGCAGATTCCTTTAAAGCCCAGGCCGCTGAGTCCAAGCTCGAGATTGTTGACGAGGAGACCTTTAAGGACGACTCCGCCACGAGCTTTACCAACCAGCTGACCAAGGCCAAGCAGGCCGGCGCCACCATGATCTTTGCGCCGATCTACTATACGCCGGCGTCCGTCCTGCTCAAGAACGCCAAGGACATGGGCTACGACGTCAAGATGATGGGCTGCGACGGTATGGACGGCATCCTGGGCGTTGAGGGCTTCGATACCTCTCTTGCTGAGGGTCTGCTGCTCATGACCCCGTTCTCTGCCGACGACGAGAAGAACGCCGACTTCGTCAACGCCTACAAGGATAAGTACGGCGATACCCCCGACCAGTTTGCCGCCGACGCCTACGACGGCGTGCACGCGGTGGCCGAGGCCGTCAAGGAGGCCGGTCTTGGTGTCGACGCCGACCCGACCGAGGTCGCCGAGAAGCTGTCCAAGGCTATGCTCAAGATTACCGTTGATGGTCTGACCGGCAAGCTCACCTGGAACGATAAGGGCCAGGTCCAGAAGGAGCCCACGGCGTACGTCATCACCGACGGCAAGTACGTACAGGCCTAATTGGCCGCCTTACATAGAGCGGTTTTGATCCCAAGCAGGGGAGGTTTTGGCCTTCCCTGCTTGCTTGGTATCTAGGGACAGTGTAACGTCCCTGTTTCATACATCAACTGGAAACCTATTCGAAAGGGGGATGTGGAACATGACGGTCTTTATCCAATACCTGGTCAACGGCCTGTCCATGGGCAGCGTCTACGCCATCATCGCGTTGGGCTACACCATGGTCTACGGTATCGCCAAGATGCTGAACTTCGCTCACGGCGACGTCATCATGGTCGGTGCCTATGTCTCGTTCTGTGCCACGTCGTATCTCGGCCTCCCGGGCTGGGCATCTGTAATTCTCTCTTGTGTGGTCTGTACCGTTCTCGGTGTTCTTATCGAGGGCCTGGCATACAAGCCGCTGCGCCAAGCAGGCCCGCTGGCCGTTCTGATCACGGCCATCGGCGTGTCTTACTTCCTGCAGAACGCCGCGCAGCTTCTGTGGGGCGCCACGCCCAAGAACTTCACTTCGCTCGTCACCTTCCAGGTGCCGGAGTTCTTGGCCAAGTTCAACGTAAGCGCCGTCTCGCTCGTCACCATCGTCGCCTGCCTGGTTATCATGGCCGGCCTGATGTTCTTTACAGGTAAGACCAAGATGGGCAAAGCCATGCGCGCCGTGTCCGAGGACAAGGCTGCCGCTCAGCTCATGGGCATCAACGTCAACCGCACTATTTCGATGACGTTTGCCATCGGCTCCGCCCTTGCCGCCATCGCCGGTGTTCTCCTGTGCTCCTACTCGCCGGTCCTGCAGCCCACCACGGGCGCCATGCCTGGCATCAAGGCCTTCGATGCCGCTGTTTTCGGCGGCATC
>USEK01000214.1 GCA_900553705.1 uncultured Collinsella sp. | reverse complement strand
GCTCGGAGATGTGTATAAGAGACAGCTCCATGGGTTCGGACGAGGACTGGGCTCGCGCCGAAGAGGGCCTTCGCACCGCTCTGGAGAAGCTGGGTATGGACTACGAGGTCAACGAGGGCGACGGCGCCTTCTACGGCCCCAAGATCGACTTCCATCTGGAGGACTCGCTCGGCCGTACCTGGCAGTGCGGCACCGTCCAGCTCGACTTCCAGATGCCGCTCAACTTTGATCTGGAGTATGTGGACGCCGACGGCACCAAGAAGCGCCCCATCATGCTGCATCGCGTGTGCTTTGGCTCTATCGAGCGCTTCATCGGTATTCTGATTGAGCACTTTGCGGGCAAGTTTCCCACTTGGCTGGCTCCCGTGCAGGTCAAGGCACTTCCCGTCTCTGAGAAGAGCCGCGACTACGCCCACGAGGTGTGCGCCAAACTGGAGGAGGCCGGCATTCGCGTGGTCTGCGACGACCGCGACGAGAAGATCGGCTACAAGATCCGCGAGGCCCGCAGCATCGACCGCGTGCCCTATATGCTCATTCTGGGCGAGAAGGAGGTCGAGGCCGGCAACATCTCCGTCCGCGATCGCTCCAACGAGACCGTTCAGATGAGCGTTGACGAGTTTGTTGCCAAGGTTCTCGAGGAGATCAAGACTCGCGCCTAAGGCAAACTTCACAACAACTAACAAAGGCGACCGTCCACAAAGGGCGGTCGCCTTTTTCATGCCAAAATTAGAAAAGCCGCTGGTTGAGCGGCTTTTTTTGTTGCACAAAAAGGTACAGGTTTTTGTAGAGGGGTATGGAGATGCACCTACTATCAGTACATTTTGCGTAATCTGGGCAAACGCTGATTAATTGCTCGTATAATGTCGCATGTCGAAAGATACAAAAACCTGTACTTTTGCGACTGCGCCTAGCTGCGAGCGAGAAGCCTGTTCTAAACGCCCCTGCATTTGCGTGCATCGCAAAGCCAAAAGAGGGGGCGAGAACATGGAACAGACGGCACGGCGCCAAGAACAGCTGCCGGGCGCATTTAACGGCGCCATCACCAACAGCCAGCACGGTCGCGTCCGCTGGTATCTGGTCCACACCCCCCAGGGAAAAGAGCGCGAGACCTGCGAAAAGGTCCGCTGCATTATCCCGCACGAGCTGATGCAGGACGCTTTTGTGATGCAAAAGGAGTTCTGGTTTAAGCGGGACGGCGCATGGTCGCTCCAAACCAAACCTATGTACAAGGAATATTTCTTCGTCGCCACGCACGATGCCGCCGCGCTCGATAGGGCCCTGGCTCAGTTGAGCTTTGGCTGTCGCATCGCCGGCAGTAGGGAGCGGGCGTACATGCCCATGCCGGACGATGCGCAGGACTGGTACTGCAGCGTGCTCGACAACGACGGCGTGGTGCGCAACAGCGTTGCGCGCATTGAAGACGGCGTGTTGCACATAGAGCAGGGTCCCTTGGTGGGGCAAGAGACCCGCGTGCACAAGATCGACCGTCGCAAGCGCTGGTGTCTGGTGGACGTAGGCGAAGGCGACTCCGCATTTAGGGAGCAGCTGCCGCTTGACGTTCCCAGTAAAACGTAAGGGAGACGTTGCACCAGCTAATCGTTCGCATTTTTGAATTTACCGATTGGGGGATCCCCGAGGAACTGGGACGTAAACATGACTGTGGCTGCTAAAGAGGTAACAGAGGGCAATGCGCCCGCGGGGGCGGCGCTGATCGCTCAGGCCATGGACTGTCGTGAGCGCGCCGGTCGCTATAAGGCCATTCAATCCATCATGGACTGGGATCGCTCGCGCCTTGTCTATAGGGCTGTGAAGCGCACGTTCGACATCGTGTTCAGCGGTGTCGTGCTCGCTGCCATCGCCATCCCAAGTCTGTTCCTCGCCGCCGCTATCCGCTTGGAGAGCGAGGGCAGCCCCTTCTACAGCCAAATCCGAGTAGGGAAGACTCGCCCCGACGGCAGCCTGACCACGTTCCGCATGTGGAAATTTCGCTCTATGTACAAGGACGCTGACGAGCGCCTCGTCGAGCTCAAAGAGCACAATGAGATCGCCGGGGCCATGTTCAAGATGAAGAATGATCCGCGCGTCACCAAGATTGGCAAGTTCATCCGTAAGCATTCCATCGACGAGTTCCCGCAGTTTCTCAATGTGTTCCTGGGGCAGATGTCCGTCGTGGGCCCGCGTCCGCCACTTCCGAATGAGGTGGCCGAGTACACCGAATACGACCTGCAGCGCCTGGCCGTGAAGCCGGGGATCACCGGCTGGTGGCAGGTTACGGACCGCAACGACACCGACTTCGACGGCATGGTCCGACGTGATCTCGAGTACATCGCTAAGCGAGGCGTCATTACCGATCTCAAGATCGTTCTCCTCACTGTTGTTGAGGTGTTTACCGGTGGCGGAGCGAGCTAGTCATTCTGCTGCCAATTGAATGTTCGGCTAATTTGAAAGTAGATTGTTTTGTTGAATACGGAAATCTTCGATAAATATCAGCGATGGATGAAATACTGCAATCATTGTGAAGACTTGCAGGGTTTATCTGAAAACGACATTAAGGATTCTTTCTTTCGCGAGTTGTCTTTTGGCACCGGCGGGCTACGCGGAAAGCTCGGGCTCGGTCCCAACCGGCTTAATGTCTATACCGTCGGTAAGGCCACGCAAGGTCTTGCCGATTACTTGAATAACTCTTTTGATCTGTCTCTTATACACATCTCCGAGCCCACGAGACGTAGAGGAATCTC
>USEK01000213.1 GCA_900553705.1 uncultured Collinsella sp. | reverse complement strand
TACACTCGACTAGTCGTCGGCAGCGTCAGATGTGTATAAGAGACAGGTCCATGACCGCCACGATCGATAAGGCCCACGTTGCCGGCATCGTCACCGAGACCGGTGGCCGCACGTCGCACTCCGCGATCATCGCGCGCGCCCTCGAGATCCCGGCTGTCCTTTCGGTTTCCAACAGCTGCACCGCGCTGCGCAACGGTATGCCCGTTGTCGTCGACGGTGGCAAGGGTATCGTCGAGGCCGATCCCGACGAGGAGACGCTCGCTGCCTATACCGCCAAGGCCGAGGCCTTCGCTGCCGAGAAGGCGGCCCTCGAGGCCTTCCGTGGCAAGCCGTCCGTGACTGCCGATGGCATCAAGAAGATCATCGCCTGCAACATCGGTAACCCCGATGACGTGCCCAACGCGCTCGATCACGACGCCGAGGCCATCGGTCTGTTCCGCTCCGAGTTCCTGTTCATGGACTCTGCTGAGCTTCCTTCCGAGGAGGAGCAGTTCAACGCCTACCGTAAGGTCGCCAGCGCGCTCAAGGGTGCTCCGGTCATCATCCGCACGCTCGATGTGGGTGGCGACAAGGAGATTCCGTATCTGCATATGGTCAAGGAAGACAACCCCTTCATGGGCTTCCGCGCCGTGCGTTACTGCCTGGCCAATCCCGACCAGTACAAGGTCCAGCTCCGCGCTCTGCTGCGCGCTAGCGCCTTCGGTGACGTCAAGATCATGATCCCGCTCGTCACCTGCGTCGAGGAGGTCTTGGCTGTCAAGGAGCTCGTCGAGCAGTGCAAGGCCGAGCTGACCGAAGAGGGTCGCAAGTTCAACGAGAACATCGAGGTCGGCATCATGGTCGAGACGCCCGCCGCTTCGCTGCTCGCAGACCGTCTTGCCGAGGTCGCCGACTTCTTCTCCATCGGCACCAACGACCTGATCGGCTACACCATGTGCGCCGACCGTGGTAACGACACCATCTCCAACCTGTACCAGGTTTACTATCCCGCCGTGCTCCGCTCGCTCAAGAACATCATCGAGAGCGGCGTGAAGGCCGGCATCATGGTCGGTATGTGCGGCGAGGCCGCTGCCGATCCGCTGCTCGAGCCGCTGCTGATCAGCTGGGGCCTGGAGGAGTTCTCGATGAGCGCTCCGTCGATCCTGCGCGCCCGCAAGACCATCAGCCAGTGGACCAAGGCCGAGTGCGACGAGCTCGCCGAGAAGGCGCTCGCCTGCAACACCGCCGCCGAGGTCAAGGCACTGCTCGAGTCCGCAGCTCGCTAATTTGGTATCAGAGGTAACCGCGTGGTTGGAATGGGCCGGCCACGCGGCCCTCACATATACAGGGGGTACTGTAAATGTTCTACACGCTAACCGCTAACCCGGCTGTCGACATGACGGTTTCGAGCTCTCCGCTCGAGCCCGACGAGAACGTCCGCACCGGCTCGGCCAGCTACACGGCTAACGGCAAGGGCCTCGACGTGTCCTTCGCCTTTAAGAAGATGGGCGTCGACACCGTCGCGCTCGGCTTCTTCGCTGGCTTCACGGGCAAGTTCATCGTCGAGGAGGTCATGAACCTGGGTTGCCTCTGCCGCCCGGTCTGGACCGACGGTATCACGCGCATTAACACCTACGTCAACGATGGCCAGCACGAGTACGGCATCCTGAACCCGGGTGCTCCTATTACGCCGCAGCACCAGGAGGAGCTCTACAACATCCTGGACACCGCGGGCGATCTCGAGTGCCTGATCGTTTCCGGCTCCGTGCCTCCCAAAGCTACGCCCGACTTCCTGGCTCAGGTCATGGAGCACGCTCAGGCTCGTGGCGCCGACGTCGTCCTGGACCTGTCCTCCGACAAGCTCAAGGAGCTCGCTCACAAGAAGCCGCTGCTCATCAAGCCGAACCATCACGAGATGAAGGCCATCTTCGGCGTGCCGGTCGACACCGACGACGAGGTCCGCGTTGCCATGAAGATGGCTCACGACGCTGGCGTTCAGAACGTGCTGCTCACCCGTGGTAGCCGCGGCGACGCTTACTTCTCCAACGGCGAGGACATCTGGTACGCCAAGCGTGAGTTCAACATCAAGCTGGTTTCTTCCGTCTGCGCCGGCGACTGCACCCTCGCTGCGTTCCTGCACAAGTGGTACAGGGATCGCGACAACGTCGAGGAGGCCATGAAGCTCGCTATGGCCACCGGCGCCAACGTTGCTGAGTCCGTCGGCATCGGCGACTTCGGTCACGTCGACGAGTACAGCAAGCGCGTTGCCGTCCGCAAGCTCGATCGTCAGTAATCGAACCGCGACATATTCGTGCGCATGTGGCGCCCCGGTTTCGGCTGGGGCGCCTTTTTGTTCCGCCACGGGGGAGAGGTGTCCCGCCGTACTTCATCGCTTCCACACCGTTCACCGAGTTGTCCTAGCCTTTTACCGATGCGTGGAATATACTTTCATTAACACGTTGCTTCGTGAAAGGAACATTCATGATTTACACGCTCACTGCAAATCCCGCCATTGACTACAACATCGCCTGCGACGGTCTTGCTGCCAACACCGTCACGCGTACCCGCAACGCCGTCTACACGCCCAACGGCAAGGGCCTCAACGTCTCGTTTACGCTCGATCACTACGGCGTCGACACCACGATCCTGGGCTTTTTCGCCGGTTTCTCGGGCGAGTTTATCGTTAAGGGCGCCGAGGCCCTGGGCGTGCCCGTCAAGCCCGTGTGGACCGACGGCATCACGCGTATCAACACCTACGTCAACGATGGCCAGCACGAGTACGGCATCCTGAACCCCGGCGCTCCTATTACGCCGCAGCACCAGG
>USEK01000212.1 GCA_900553705.1 uncultured Collinsella sp. | reverse complement strand
GATTCCTCTACGTCTCGTGGGCTCGGAGATGTGTATAAGAGACAGGTCCAGATACTTGTCGGCCGAACGCGTCCAGCTAAAGTCCTGGCTCATGGCCTGCGTGACTAGCTGGTTCCATGCCTCACGGTTATCCCAGAACAGGCGTGCTGCGCGGAACACCGCGTCGCCCATCTCGTCGCCGTTAAAGTTGGTAAACGAGAAGCCCGTGCCCTCGCCGGTAAACTCGTTGTACGGCTGCACGGTGTCCTTCAGGCCACCGGTCTCGCGCACGATGGGCAGGGTGCCGTAGCGCATGGCGATGATCTGCGACAGGCCGCAGGGCTCAAACTTCGAAGGCATCAGGAACATATCGGCGGCAGCGTACATGCGCTGCGACAGCGCCGGATCGAACTCGATGCGCGCGGCCATGGTGCCGGGGTACTTGTCCTGGAAGTAGCGCAGACCGTCCTCGTAGTCGCGGTCGCCGGTGCCCAGCACGGCCACCTGAACGCCGCCGGACAGGATGCGGTCGAGCGCGTACATGACCAGGTCCATGCCCTTCTGGCGCGTCAGGCGCGTGACCATCACCATAAGCGGGCGGTCGTCGCGCACCTCGAGCCCCAGTTCCTCCTGCAGCTTGGCCTTGCACACGGCCTTGCCGGAACGGTCGTCAACCGTGTAGTTGGCGGCAATGCGCTTGTCGGTTGCCGGGTCAAAGGCCGCCACGTCAATGCCGTTGAGGATGCCCTGCAGCGCGTAGGAACGCTCGCGCAGTACGCCGTCCAGGCCCTCGCCAAACTCGGGCGTCTGGATCTCGCTCGCGTAGGTGGGGCTCACCGTGGTGATGGCGTCGGCATAGTGCAGCGCGCCCAGCATGTAGTTGATGCTGCAGGCGTCGCAGCGCAACTGCGTGGCGGCCGCGGGAATATGCGCCACTCCCAGGATGTCCTCCATCACGGTGTCGCTAAACTGGCCCTGGAACGCCACGTTGTGGATCGAGAACACAGTCTTGACGCGGTCGTACAGCGGCAGGCCCTGGTAGAACTCGCGCAAGAACACGGGCGCCAGTGCCGTCTGCCAGTCGTTACAGTGCAGGATGTCGCACTCAAAGCCCTCGGGCAGGTGCTGCAGGCTCTCGGTAATGGCCTTGGAGAAGAACGCGAAGCGCTCGCCGTCGTCGAAGAAGCCGTACGGATAATCGCGCGCAAAGTAGCGCTCGTTGTCCACGAACATATAGGTGACGCCGTCGTGCTCGAGCTTCTCCAGCCCGCAGTACTCGTTGCGCCAGCCCAGGCTCACGTAAAAGTCGGAAAAGTGCTCCATCTGCGCCTTGTACTCATCCTTGATGGTGGCGTACTTGGGCACCATCACAATGACTTCGGCGCCGGCGCGCACGAGCGCCGCAGGCAGCGAGCCCGCCACGTCGCCCAGGCCACCGGTCTTAACAAACGGTGCGCACTCGGCCGAGGCAAACACGATCTGCATCTTTTTGCTGGAATCTGCCATATTGTCTCCCATGTTGCAATTCGAGAATAGCCGCCTGGCGCTAACCGGGCGGCTATTCTACCTGTTACGAGCGATGTTGCGGTGCCAACGTTAACGTACGATGGTGGTGTCGGAAGTTAACGGAGCCTTGCCCAGCACCAGGATGTTCTCGGGCGTGCCGCGAAGCTCGGTGTTGGTGGGAACCACGTTGTTCTTGTCCAGAATGGCGTTCTCAACGCGTGCGCCGCTCTTGATGACACAGCTCTGGTTGATGATCGAGTTGGTTACCGAGGCGCCCTCCTCGACCACGACGCCGCGTGACAGGATCGAATTGCGCACGGTGCCCTTGATGATGCAACCGGCCGAGATGATCGAGTTGCACGCGTGGCTACCGGTCGCATAGCGCGAAGGCGGCACGTCGTGAGCCTTGGTCAGGATCGGGCGCTCGGGATCGAAGAGCTGGTCGGCCACGGTTTGGTCAAGCAGGTCCATGCTGCGGCGATACAGCGACTTCTCACTAAACACGCCCACGACCTCGCCCTTGTACTCGTAGCTGCACACGTCGATGTTGCCAAAGTCGCCCTGGAGTGCCTCGAGCAGGTCCAGATAGTCGGCGGCCTGGTAGTGGTCGATAATCTCGAGCAGCGTCTCGCGGTTGACGATGCAGCAGTCCATAGAGGCGTTGTCGCCGTACGCGACGCCAGCGCTCACGCCCGTCAGGCGACCGTTCTCGTTAATCTCGAGTTTGGTCTCGTCATCGACGTTGCGCGTGGCCTTGCAGTACACCACGGTCATCTGGGCGCCGGAGTTCTCGTGCGCGTCGATGATGGTGTTGAGATCCATGTTAAAGATGATGTTGGTGCCCATCATCACAACATAGGGCTTGTCCGAGCGCTGGAACAGCGTCTTGTTGGAGATGATGTCGCGCAGCAGGAAGCGCATGCCGCCCTTGGTGGTGCCATACGCGTTGCCGGGCACCATGAACAGGCCGCCCTTCTTGCGGTCCAGGCCCCAGTCCTTGCCCGAGCCAACGTGGTCGATCAGCGAGCGGTAGTTGCCCGGCATGACGACGCCGACGGTGTTAATGCCGGCATTCATCATGTTGGACAGCGGAAAGTCGATCAGGCGGTAGCGGCCCAAAAAGGGAACGGACGCGATGGGGCGGTCCTTGAGCAGGACGCTGCCGTAGCTCGAAGAGTAGTTAGCGGTGATATAACCGATGGCCTTGCGATTGATCATCGGATCATTCCCCCTTCCCGATAACGACGTCATTTCCAACGACGGCCGTATCCTTGGTGGTATCGCTGTCTCTTATACACATCTGACGCTGCCGACGACTAGTCGAGTGTAG
>USEK01000211.1 GCA_900553705.1 uncultured Collinsella sp. | reverse complement strand
TACGTCTCGTGGGCTCGGAGATGTGTATAAGAGACAGCTTTAGCAGACTAAATCGCGCAGAGCGTCAATCGCGGTGTCGACTTCCTCGTCCGTGTTGAAATACCCAAACGAGAAGCGAACGACACCCTGGCGCTCGGTCCCCAGTGCGCGGTGCATGAGCGGAGCGCAGTGGGCGCCGGGGCGCGTCGCAATCCCCCACCCTTGCATGAGCGCGTCCGAGACCTCGGCCGAATCGATATCGCCCACGTTAAGCGAAACGATCGCCGAGCGCACGGGCTGGTCAAACGCACCGTAGAGCGCAATGCCGGGAATGTCGCGAACGCCGGCGAGGAAGCGCTCGGCAAGCGCACGTTCGCGTGCCGCAATCGCCTCTACCCCGCCCTGGGCCTCGATAACGTCGAGGCCGGCGGAAAGGCCGGCGATACCGTGACCGTTGAGCGTTCCCGCCTCAAGACGCGTGGGCCACTCTTGCGGCTGCAGCGCATCGAAGCTGCGCACGCCCGTGCCACCCATGGCCCAAGGAGCCACGTCAATGCCTTCCGCCACGGCTAGGCCACCGGTCCCCTGCGGGCCCATGAGCCCCTTGTGGCCGGTAAAGCACACCACGTCGAGCCCCATGGCCTGCATATCGATATGCGCCGTGCCGGCAGACTGCGAGGCATCGACGATCACAAGCGCGCCGGCCGCATGGGCCATGGCAGCCACGCGTGCAATGTCGACCGCGTTGCCGGTCACATTGGAGGCGTGTGTCACCACCACGGCACGCGTGCCCGGCGTGACCAGCTGCTCGAGCTCGTCGTAGTCGAGCACGCCGTTCGCGTCGCAGCCCGCATGCTCAACAGTCACGCCCTGCTCTGCCGCCAGGCGGTTGAGCGGACGCAGCACGGAGTTATGCTCGAGCACCGTCGTGACCACACGATCGCCGGGGCGCACCACGCCATTAATGACGGTATTGAGCGCCGCGGTGGAGTTGGGCGTAAAACAAACATGATCGGCCCGCGGGCAGCCCAGCAAGCGCGCAAGCTTGGCGCGACAGCCGTGGATGGTACGCGCCGCATCGAGCGCACCCGACGTCGCGCCGCGTCCGGCATTGCCGAGCGAGCACATCGCCTGAGTCACGGCATCGATGACCGTTTGCGGCTTGTGCATGGTCGTTGCCGCGTTATCCAGGTAGATCATCGCACGACCTCCCACATGTCGATCACCGTAAAGCCCTCGGTGGGAACGCCCGCCGCGGCGAGTTCGCCGCGCAGCAGCTCCTCATCGGCAGGCAACGCCTTCCACGCCAAACCGCAGCCGGCAGCGACCTCCCCGGGCACGGGAATCGTCCGCCCGGGAAGACCGCGCTCGATGCACAGGGACTCGCAACCCATGGCGGCCGCCGTGGTGGGAAACGTGATGACAAGCGCCGGGCGCTTCTCCCTCATGGCAACTCCAACCAATACGCTACGGGCGCACGACGCGCGCGGCCTGCTCCATCTTCTCCACGATCACGTACATGTTGGTGACCTCGCCCACCGCAAGCTGGTCTTTAATGCCATAGTGGTCGAGGCAGGTACCGCAGGTGAGAATCTCGACACCCTGCTCCGCCAAGCCCTTCAGGTCATCGAGCACCGGCGAGCCCTCGACGGTGAGCTTGGCACCGCCGTTGTAGAAAAGCATGGTCGCGGGCAGCTCCTCCTGCTGCGTCACGGCAAAGACAAACGCCTTCATGAGCTTGTGGCCCAGCTCGTCGTCGCCACGGCCCATGCAATCGGTATAGACGGAAATGACAAGTTTGCCCTTGCCGGCGCTGGCGTCGCAGAAAGCAGCGCCGTCCTGCTCGGGGTCCGCAACGGCCACGGCACCGGCGGTCGCGACGGTCACGTGCCACTCAGCGTCAGAAACCTTCTCGACCGAGGCCGTGCAACCCTTCTCCTGCGCCATCTTGGAGATGTTCTTGACGGCGGTCTCGTTGTCGACCGAGGTCACGACTGTGCCCTCGCCATCGAGCTGCTTCAGGGCTTTGAGCGTCTTGACGACGGGCAGCGGGCAGGCATCGCCCATGGCATTGACTTCAATTTTGGTAGACATAGTTTTTCCTTTCAAAAGGGACCGCCCAGAACAGTAGGCGGTCGCATAAACGGTTTTCCTTAATGCACAACGCGAACGGCAGGACCGCCTGGTACCGGCTCGTACACGCGCCCGACGACGGCGGCGATACGTCCTTCGGCATGTAGACGGCTCGCAAGCTCATCCACATCGGCAGCAGGCGCTGCGATGAGCAGGCCGCCCGAGGTCTGCGGATCGTACAGCGCATCCAGCATTCCCGGCTCCAGGTCATCGTCGGCCGCCACGCGCGGGCCAAAGAAATCCTGGTTGCGGTAGGCGCCGACAGGGATAATGCCCAGACGCGCCATATTGAGCACCTGGTCAAAGAGCGGCACCGCCCCCGACGCAAGTTCAATCTGCACACCGGAGCCCTCGGCCATCTCGCACGCATGCCCGATAAGGCCAAAGCCCGTAATGTCGGTGCAGCCGTGAAGTTCGAGCCCCTCGGCCAGACGAATCGGCGCCTCGTTGAGGGTGCGCATCGAGTCAAACATGGCTGCGGCCTCGTCCTGCTCGATGAGCTCGCCCTTAATGGCCGTGGTGATGATGCCCGAGCCGATCGCCTTGGTCAGCAGTAGGACATCGCCCACGCGCGCACCGCTGTTGGCGAGCATGCGGTCGAGCGCGACAAAGCCACTCACGGACAGGCCGTACTTGGGCTCGTCGTCGTTGATGGTGTGGCCGCCCGCGATGGTGCAGCCAGCCTCGACGCACTTGTCGGCGCCAC
>USEK01000210.1 GCA_900553705.1 uncultured Collinsella sp. | reverse complement strand
TCTACACTCGACTAGTCGTCGGCAGCGTCAGATGTGTATAAGAGACAGGCATGTCGCTGCTCTCGTCCTCCTATCAGGTCGCCAACAACCTGCCCAATATGCTCTACGAACTCGTGATGGGTGGCATGCTCGTGACGGCGTTTTTGCCCGTGTACATGGGCGTGAGGCGTGAGCAGGGTCGCGAGGCCTCGAACGAGTACGTGGGCAACCTGCTTGGCATTCTGCTTTTGGTGCTGGGTGGCATTTCGTTGCTGGGGACCGTGTTCGCCCCGGGCTTTATCTGGACGCAATCGTTCCTTTCGGGTGACGGCGGCAGCATGGATACCGCTGCTTTCATGTTCCGTTTCTTTGCCATCCAGATTCTCTTTTATGGTTTGGGCTCGGTGTTCTCGGGCGTTCTCAACGCACACCGCGACTACTTCTGGTCGACGTTTGCCCCGGTCCTCAACAATGTGATCGTCATTGCGAGCTTTATGGGTTTTGCGCCCGTGTCCGCACAGTTCGGCGAACGTGCCGGCATCATCTTGATTGCGGCCGGTACGACCCTCGGTGTCTTTGTTCAGATGGCATGTCAGATTCCCGCGCTTGGCAAGCACGGCGTGCATCCCCATATCCATATCGACTTTAAGGACCCCGCACTGCGCCAGACGATTGCGCTCGGTATCCCGACGCTGCTCGCCACGGTGTGCATGTTTGTCTCGACTTCTATCACCAACGCTGCCGCGCTGGTGGTCCAGCCCGAGACGGGTCCTTCCGTCATCGCCTATGCGCGCCTGTGGTACACGCTGCCCTACGCGCTGATTGCCGCCTCGCTTTCGACGGCGCTCTATACCGAGCTCTCTCACGACGCACAGGAGAAGGATTACGACAGCGTTCGCACGGGCATTTCGCGTGGCGTCGCCCAGATGCTGTTCTTCCTGGTTCCGTTCGCGCTGTACCTGATTGTCTTCGCGCGTCCGCTCAACATGATCTACTGCGCTGGCAAGTTCGATGAGTCCGGCGTGGCGCTGGTGTCCGAGTTCCTTGTCTACTTGGCGTTCTCGCTGCCGCTCTACGGCGTGGTCGTGCTGATGCAGAAGAGCTTCTCTGCCTTGCTCGACATGAAGCCCTATAGCCGCTATTGCCTGTATTCCGCCATCGGCCAGGCTGGCTCGGTTCTGCTGTTTGGCGTTGTGCTGGGCTTCGGTATGCCGGCAATCGCGCTTTCGTATGTTGTCGACTACGTGATCTTGGTCGGCTGTTCGCTGTGGTGGCTGCGTCGTCGCCTGCGTGGCCTTCAGGTCAAATCTATCCTGCATGGCGGTTTCTTTGGCCTTTTGCTCGGCGGCCTAGGGGCTGCCGCAGGCGCCGGCGTCATGTGGGCGCTTGAACACTTTGTCGGGGTACTTGGCGGCTCGATTCTGATTACTCTTGGCTATGTTTGCGTTGCGGGTGTCGTCTCGCTTGCTGTTACCTTTGGCCTTGCCGTCGTTCTTAAGATGCCCGAGGTCTCGGCGCTGATTCGTCGCAAGTAGGTGCGCGTGGCCGGTCACGACAACATTCCAACACTCGCCGAGCAGGTTTCGCGCGTTCCCACGCAGCCCGGATGTTACCTTTGGAAAGATGCCAAGGGCGATGTCATCTACGTTGGCAAGGCGAAAAACCTGCGTTCCCGTATGCGCCAGTACGTGACGCTGCAGGATGAGCGCCAAAAAATACCGCTCATGATGCAATTGGTTGCGAGCTTTGACTACATCGTTGTCGAAACCGAGCATGAGGCGCTTGTACTCGAGCGCAACCTGATCGGCCAGTACCATCCGTACTTTAACGTCGACCTCAAGGATGACAAGAGCTACCCCTTTATCGCCATTACAAAGGGCGACCTGTATCCCGCTATCAAATACACGCGCGAGCGTCATAAGCCGGGAACGCGTTATTTTGGTCCCTATACCGATAGCCGCGCGGCGCGTGAGACCATTGACACGCTGCGCAAGGTGATCCCGATCTGCTCGGCTTCTTGTGCGGAGTGGCGTCGTTGTCGTCGTATCGTCGAGTCCCACAAGGGCGAGGAAGACATCGTCAATATGATTTGCGCGCAAAACGGGCGTCCCTGCTTCGACTACCATGTCGGGCGCGGCCCAGGTGCGTGTGTCGGCGCGATTTCTCCTACGGACTATGCCAAGAACGTCAAGCGTGTCGAGCGCTTTTTGTCGGGCCATCGCAAGGATGTCGTCGATGAGCTGACCTCCGAGATGACGGATGCCGCCGAGGCGCTCGACTTTGAGCGCGCGGCACGCGTCAAACGTCGTTTGGAGGTCATCAGGGGTCTGGACGACCGTCAGCAAGTCGTTTTTCCCTCCAGTGTCGATATCGATGTCATCGGTTTCTATCGCGAGGAGACCATCTCCGCCGCTTGCGTCTTTGTCGTGCGTGAGGGTCGAACGGTTCGAACCTGCGAGTTTATTCTCGATAAGGGTTTGGATGTCGACGAAGAGGAACTTCAATCGGGCTTTCTTAAGCGCTATTACGACGAGACGGCTGATATTCCAGCTGAGATAAACCTCTCTGTCGAGCTTGAGGATGCGGAGGCGCTGGGGGAGTGGCTTGCAGGCAAGCGCGAGCGTTCCTGCCATCTCCATAGGCCGCAGCGTGGCGAAAAGCACCGTTTGCTCGATATGGCATCCAAAAATGCGCGCCATGCCCTCATGCGCTACATGATGCGAACGGGGTACGCTGACGACCGCACCAATCAAGCGCTCCTGGAGCTCGAAAGTGCGTTGGCGCTGCCATCGCCGCCGTTGCGTATCGAGTGCTTCGATATCTCTACACCTGTCTCTTATACAC
>USEK01000209.1 GCA_900553705.1 uncultured Collinsella sp. | reverse complement strand
GGCTGTATGCCGCTTCCGTCGGTCTCGTGGCGGGAGCGGTCGTCTCGGCGTGGTGGGCCGTGGATGTGCTCAGTGCCTCGAAGGCGCTCGATGGTCGAGCGGCAAGCAGCCTCGAGTTTGTCGTGCAGGGTGACCCATCCATAAACGACGACGTGTATTCCTATACCTGCGAGGCACGCGCGGACGGTAAGAACTTGGCAACGGTTCGCCTATCGTGTGATCGTGAGCTCAAGGTCGGGGCGCACGTGCGTGTTATCGGTCGCGTTTCACGTTTTGAGAACGATGCATATGGACGATCGCGCGTGCTCCGAGGCGAGGTGCGCAAGGTTAAAGCCGTTCGGATTGTGTCGGTCGATGAGGGTTCTCCGGGGCCGCTGCTTCGGCTGCGAAATGGGCTGCTTGCGTCCATCGCGCCTGCGACCGACCCGGCGCGTGCGCTCATAGCCGGTGTCGTCTGCGGTCGTTCGGCCGAGCTGCGCGTCCAGCCGGCGGGCGACTGGTTTTCGGTGACGGGAACGGCGCATCTTATCGCCGTCTCGGGCAGCCATTTGGCCATCGTGGGGTTTGTAATCGAGGGTGTATTGCAAAAGATTCGGTGCCCACGTTGCCTTCAGCGGGCGATATTGGCGATAACGCTTGTGGGTTACGCTGCCTTTACGGGCGCGTCTCCCTCGGCCGTGCGTGCGTGCTGTATGGTGTTCGCGACGCTTGTCGTAAACGGCGCGGGGCGTCGCCGGCACGGCCTTTCGGCACTCTTCGTAACCATGTCCATCTTTGTGCTACTGCGGCCGACGGTGCTGTTCGAGATGGGCTTTCAACTCTCGTGTGCCAGCGTCTTAGCCATTCTGTGCTTTTGTCCCTATGCGACCTACGCTTTGGGTGAGCTAGGTGTGCCATCAGGCTTTGCCAGCGTGCTTTCCGTCACGCTGTGCTCACAACTGGCGACACTTCCCATTACCATTCCTGCCTTCGGTACATTCTCGCTCATTGCTCCGTTGGCAAATGCGGTCATCGGTCCGGTGGTGAGCGTACTGCTCGCTGTGTCGATCGTGCTGGCTCCCTTTTCGCTCGTGGGACCGTTGCGGACTTGGGCGCTCGTTGTGCCCATGATTGCCGCCCGTTGCGCGCTGTTCTTCGAGCAGCTGTTTGCCGCCGTGCCGGGTGCATACGTGAGCGTGCCGCCCGATAGCATGTGGATTTACCTAGTGCCGTGTTTTCTGGCGGTTCTGCTGGTCTGGTGGCCGCGTCCCCGTGCACGTCCTATGGCGGTGGGGCTTGCATGCCTTGTGCTCTTGGCTGCGATTCCGTACGTCTATTGGGATCGATTCGCTCCGCCTTCGGTGACGGTGCTCGATGTGGGCCAGGCCGATGCGATTCTTATCCGCCAAGGCGGCGCAGTAGCTCTCGTCGACTGCGGGCTCGACGAGCGTGTGGTTGCGGCGTTGGTTCGCAATAACGTGCACCATATCGATGCCGTTTTTGTGACGCATTGGGATGAGGACCACTGGGGTGGTTTGCCTGCCGTGCTCGAACAGTTTTCGGTCGGAACGATTGCCGTGGCGGCGGATGCGCTGGAGGATGCTCCTGCCGAGGTATTGAACCGACCTGGCGTGGAGTATCGGCAGGTGCGCCGTGGGGATACGGTCGACATCGGCTTATTTTGCGCTCGCGTGATGTGGCCATTCGAGTTCGTGGATGGCGAGGGAAATGAGGACTCGCTTGTCCTGCTGCTCTCTTATGTTCAGGAAGGCAAGGGCCTGCGAATACTTCTCACCGGTGATGCCGAGCTCGACCAAGAGCGGGAATTCGTGCAGGAGGTGGGGGATATCGATGTCCTTAAACTTGGGCATCACGGCTCCAAGGTTTCAGTCGATGGCGAGTTGCTGGACGTCCTGAAGCCCGAGCTTTCCCTCGCAAGCGCCGGTGAGGGGAATCGATACGGCCATCCGTCCGATGCCTGCATCGATGCCGTTAAGGAAGCGGGTGGTGTGTTCGCGTGTACCATCGAACACGGCGACATTACCGTCACACCGACTGCGAATGGCTTTGCGATGCGATGCCAGCGACCGTGACGACGTCGTTGGCGTGTGGTGGGCCCCTGGGCTAGAATGGCACGGAACGAATACGAAGGCCTGCGGGAGGGGGGCGCAATGTCCGAAACCGGTTTGCTGCCGGCATATCTGATCGTCGGTACCGACGGAGTTAAGCGCGACCACGCCGTCTCGCGTATGAAAGCGCGTCTGGAAAAATCGGGTATGGTCGAGTTCAACCTCGACGAGCGAGACATGACCAAGGACCCCGATATCGAGTCCATTATCGGATCGCTTAACACCTTTCCGATGGGCAGTGAGTTTCGTCTGGTAATCCTCGATGGCTGCTCAAAGCTCGCCAAGGCGGTCTCGGAGCCGCTCGTTGGGTATCTGGCGAGTCCCAGCCCCACAACGGTCTGCCTCATCATCGCCGACTCACTTGCCAAGAATACGCGCCTGTATAAGGCAATCGCCAAGATCGACAAGAAGGCTATCGTCGATTGCTCGGGTACCAAGCGCTGGGAACTGCCGCGCCGTGTTCAGCAGATGGCGACGCAGCGCGGTAAGTCGATTTCGACGGCGGCCGCCGAGGAGCTCGTCTCGCGTTCGGGCGAAAACACGCGCATGCTCGATAACGACTTGGCTAAGCTTGCCCAGATGGTCGAGTCGCCCCAGATTGAACTTGCCGATGTTGAGCGCTGGATTGTACGTACGGCCGAGATCCAACCCTGGGACTTCCTCAACGCCTGTCTCTTATACACATCTCCGAGCCCACGAGACGTAGAGGAATCTCG
>USEK01000208.1 GCA_900553705.1 uncultured Collinsella sp. | reverse complement strand
TACACTCGACTAGTCGTCGGCAGCGTCAGATGTGTATAAGAGACAGTCCTTATACAGGTTGACGGCGCGGGCGTGGGCAACGAGCTCGTTGTGCTGGCTCTGGATGCCGCTCGTCACATCAAAGTGATGGTTGGGCGGGAAGTTGCCTTGGATGTATTGGGAGTGCGAGAGGCTGATGAGCTCGTTGATGGTGAACCAATTCTTGACCTCGCGGAACTCGCGGAAGCAGAACTCGGCATAGCGCACATAGGCGTCGACGGTCTTGCGGTTGAGCCAGTCGCCCTGGTTGAACAGGGCGGCGGGGGAGTCAAAGTGATGCAGGGACACATAGGGCTCGACGCCATACTTTTTGCAGCAGGCGAACAGCTCGTGGTAGTGCTTAACGCCCTCGGCGAGGGGCTCGGCATCGTCGCCGTTGGGGAAGATGCGGGTCCAGGCGATGGACACACGGATGGCGTTGAGTCCATGCTCGGCAGAAAGGCGGATATCCTCCTCGTAGCGGTTGTAGAAATCACTGGCCGGGTCGGGCAAAAAGCGACCCTGGGCGACAAGGTAATCGTCCCACATGGTCTTACCCTTGCCTGCCACCTTCGTGGAACCTTCCGTTTGGTACGCGGCGGTTGCGGCGCCCCAAACAAAGCCCTTCGGCAGCTGCTGTACGCGGTTTAGCAAAGACATATGCATACACCCTCTCGTCTCGCTGTTCGATATTGTGCGTTTGCGCTCAGGAGGCTCCCTGGTTAGCGTTCAGCGGTGAAAAAGCCCGATAAACACTATCTTAAAATGATTAGAACCAAAATGAGCACGTGAACATTTGACAATGAGCACGTTAACATCCGGCTGGGATGTATAGAAACAAAACAACTTCAAACAGCCGCGAACGGTTGTATTTGTTCGGTAAGCGGTTTTGATTGACAGAAGTTTTCATGTTGTGGTATATGGCTCGGGTATCATGAGCACGTTATCAATGTATGTACGATGCGCCATGGGCGCGGGGAATAGTTGGGAAGCAGGTTAGCGTGGAAGGCATGGCTCAGCAGACAAGGAATGGTCATTCGGCGAGCGCGGCAGAGGTTGCGGCGCTCGCTGGCGTGAGCCGCCAGACTGTGTCTCGCGTGGTCAACGGTATGCCTAACGTGACGGAAAAGACGCGCAAGCGTGTGCTGGCCGCCATGGAAGGGCTGGGCTTTCGTCCCAATTTTGCTGGAGCGGCGTTGCGCGGCGGGTCGTATCGTTCTATTGGCCTGTGCATGTACAACATCACACGTGTCGGTAACCTGGCGACGCTCGAGGGTATCATGCAAGCGGCGCGCGAGCACGATTTTGCCGTCACTATGATCGAGATGGGCGGCGACAAGCCCTATACACTTGCCGATGCCTCGCGCCGCATGGTCGAGCGACCCGTCGACGGCATGATTCTCAACATGAACCGCATGGCTCCCGATTTTGAGGAGTTTGTTCCCCAGCCGGGAGTGCGAACGGTCATCCTGTCCATGTATGCGCATCCGCGCTGCACGACGATCGACTCCGACCAGTATGGTTCGTGCGAGCTGTTGACCAATTATCTGCTGGAACATGGTCACTCGAATATGCGGTTTGTGGCGGGTCCGGAAAACTCGATTTCCTCGCGTTTTCGTGAGGCCGGTTGGCGCGATACGCTGGGTCGTGCTCATGTCGATGCCGCTCCGATGCTGCGTGGCGATTGGAGTGCGGACAGTGGGTACGCCATGGGCGAGCGGATTGCGGCCGAGGTGCTTGCCGGCGGGTCGCAGGCGCCGACTGCCGTGCTTGCGGCAAATGACCAGATGGCGCTGGGCGTTATCGCCGCGCTCGAGAACGCGGGCCTGTCCGTGCCCGACGACGTGAGCGTGGTTGGTATCGACGACGCACTCGAGGGACTTGTTCCTCACAATCGGCTGACGACGCTGCGATTTGATTTGCGCGGTGTCGGTAAGCTTGCGTTTGAGGCGGCGATTGGAGAGAGCTCGTCTATCGAGGCGATTCATGTGCCGAGTACGCTGGTCGAACGCTCGACTGTTAGGGACATACGGGGTTAGGTCCTACTCCGTTTGTCTCGATTTGTAACAGGTAGACGGTCAAAAGCGGGCTACGTGTTACAGATTTAGATTCTTCGGAAAGAGTAATCCTGTTCGTCTCAATCTGTAACAGCTAGGACCAAAAAAACTCGGCTAGATGTTACAGATCGAGACAAACGGCTCCCGACCAGCCCAAAAACAAAAAGACCGGGGGCGGCGCGCCGTGTGACGTGCCGCCCCCGGCTGAGAAATGGGGACAGGTTGTGTGAGCGGGCAACCCCGCCAGCCACTAGTCCAGACGACGGGTCTGCGCCACGTGCTTGTACCAGTAGGCGCTTGCCTTGGGCGTGCGCTTCTGGGTTTCAAAGTCAACGTAAAAGAAGCCGTAACGCTTGTTGTAGCCATTGGTCCAGGAGAACTGATCCTGCAGGCTCCACAGGAAGTAGCCGCCCACGTTGACGCCCGCCTCCATGGCCTTGAGCAACCAGCGCAGGTGCTGCTCGATGTAGTCGATGCGCGGCTGGTCGTCCACAAAACCGTCCTTGTAGGGGTCTTTGTAGCCCATGCCGTTCTCGGTGATGAAGATCTGCTTGTAGTTGGGGTAGTGCTGCTTAATGTAGACGAGCAGATCGAACAGACCCTCGGGATAGATGATCCAGTCCCAGTCGGTGGTGGGGATGCCGGGCTTGTTCACATGCTCGCCAATGCCCTTGACGCGCCAGCGACCGGTGCCCTTCTCGCCCGTACCGTTGTCTGTCTCTTATACACATCTCCGAGCCCACGAGACGTAGAGGAATCTCGTA
>USEK01000207.1 GCA_900553705.1 uncultured Collinsella sp. | reverse complement strand
CTACACTCGACTAGTCGTCGGCAGCGTCAGATGTGTATAAGAGACAGGTTCTATGCAACCCGTCCAACCCCTGCGGCAAGGTCTTTACCCGCGAGGAGCTCACCCTTATCGCCGACCTGTGCAAAAAGTATGACGCCTACTGCATCACCGACGAGGTCTACGAGCACATCGTCTACGCGCCCCACGAGCACGTGTACATGGCCACGCTGCCCGGCATGTTTGAGCGCACCATCAGCTGCAGCTCGCTATCCAAGACCTACTCCATCACCGGCTGGCGCCTGGGCTACACCATCGCTCCTGCCGAAATCACCGAGCGCATCAAAAAGGTTCACGACTTCCTCACCGTGGGCGCCGCCGCTCCCCTGCAAGAGGCCGTCGTCACCGCCCTCAACTTCGACGACAGCTATTACCAGGAGGTCCTCGACCTCTACACCGCCAAGCGCGACCTATTCTGTCAGGGACTCGACAGCATCGGACTCACGCACAACGTGCCGCAGGGCGCCTACTACGTGATGATGGATATCTCGGAGTTTGGCTATAACAGCGACCTCGACTTCTGCGAGGATTTGGCCTCCAAGGTGGGCGTGGGCGCCGTGCCCGGCTCGAGCTTCTTCCGCGAGCCCGTCAACCATCTGATTCGTTTCCACTTTGCCAAACGAGACGAGACGCTTAACGCGGCACTGGAGAACCTCAAGTCTCTGCGTGATAAAATCGAACCGCGCGGGTAAGGACGGTCAGTAACTAAAGGCACTAAAGAAACCTCGTGAACCCGTTGGGCCACGAGGTTTCTTTTTATAGCGACCTCATTTATTTTTTTGAGCGCTATACTTTAGTCACGGAGCAACTCGTCCCAGAGAGGAATACTATGGCAGAGCAGCTTATCGGAGCGCTCGAGGCCGGCGGCACCAAGATGGTCTGCGCCACGGGCTATGCAGACGGTATGGTCCTGGAGTGCGAGCAGATCGCGACCACGACCCCGCAGGAGACCGTTGAGGCCGTCAATGCATGGTTTGCCGACAAGGGCATCGCCGCGCTGGGCATCGGCGCCTTTGGCCCCACCGCAGTCAACCCCGCCTCGCCCCAATACGGCAAGATCCTGGAGACGCCCAAAACGGCATGGCGCTACTTTGACCTGCTGGGCACCATCCAAAACGAGCTCAATATTCCCTGCGGCTACGACACCGACGTCAACGTCGCCTGCCTGGGCGAGGTCACCTTTGGTTGCGCCCAGGGCCTCACTGACGTGGTGTATCTGACCATCGGTACCGGCGTGGGCGCTGGCGTGCTCTCGGGCGGTAAGCTCGTGCACGGCATGATGCATCCCGAGGCCGGCCACATCCTGGTCACGCGCGACCCGCGCGACACCATTGGCGAGCACAGCGCCTGCCCCTTCCACGACAATTGCCTCGAGGGTCTCATCGCCGGCCCCGGCGTTAAAAAGCGCTGGGATGGCAAGAGCGCCGGAGACATGGCCGATGACCCGGAGGCCATGGACCTGCTCGCAGGCTATCTGGCACAGGCGCTCATGACCTACACGCTGTGCTACGCGCCGCAAAAGATCATCATCGGTGGCGGCGTGGCCGACCACACCCCCATCGTGCCGCTCGCGCGCAAGAAGTGCGCCGAGATGCTCAACGGTTATATCGTCACGCCCGAGGTCAACGACATCGATACCTACATCGTCAACAACAGCCTCGAGGGCAAGCAGGGCATCATGGGCTGCCTGGCCCTAGGCGCACAGGCGCTTCAGTAACAGACGCACCCACAGGGCGTGGCGCGCCCGGCAAATCCAACCTACGGAACGACGCCACCACGCCCTATATAAGCCCTCTAATAAAAAAGGCCGCCTAGCACCAAGTATACGTCCTAGGCGGCCTTTTTGGCACATATGAGCGATCGTAGTAGATATCGGAGCACAACGCCCGTTACCGCTCCACAGCAGTCGATCATCACATCGGTGATCATGCCGGCGCGTCCCGGCACAAAGAGCTGAATCGTCTCGTCGATCGAGGGAATCAGCAGCAGGAACACTGCCGTGGGCAGCAGCACGTCAAAGGTGCGTCGGCCCTCAAAATCAAAGGCGTGCGTTGCCAGGATGCCGAGCACCAAATACTCGGTAAAATGCGCGCACTTACGAACAACAAAGTTGGTCACCCATTCATATGGAAGTCCCACGCCGTGCAGGAAACCGCGGATAGCTTCCATGACCGTTAGGCTCAGCGAGCCCGACCCCGAGCCGGGAACCAGCGAATTGCCCCAGATCAAGAGCGCCATCAGGCAGGTCACGACCGCCCATTTTCGATTGATCTTAACCATGCAGAAGTTATGCCTCCGCGCGGAGCGGCGCGAAGCTGGCGGTACCGCCCTCGATAACGCTCAGGTAGGCACGGCCCGTACGCTTGGCGGTAGAGGACTGCAGGCGCTCGATCTCTTCCTCGAGGATCTGATTGACGCGCTCGTGACGACGGTTTTCCATAATGCCGGCGGCAATAGCCTCGGCCCGCTCGATGCTCTCGCGCGAGATACGGGCAGTATCCTCGGGGAACACAGCGCTGTGACGGCCGACATAGGCGGGGGCAGCAGGCTGAGGGGCAGCGACGGGAGCGGGGGCTGCAACAGGAGCAGGCTCGTCAATCTCATCCAGAATCGCGGTGGCGGCGGCCCACATACCCTCGTGGCCCGAGTAATCGGCCATGGGGACATCAACCTCGAGCGAGGCGTCCGGAAGGTCGCCGGTGTCGATGCGATCTTGGGCATCAATCGATGCGGTGATGGCTGCAGGCTCATCGAGGTCATCGAAATCGATATCCGCGGCACCGGAGATGATAGGCATGCTGGCGAGGTTTACATCTGTCTCTTATACACATCTGACGCTGCCGACGACT
>USEK01000206.1 GCA_900553705.1 uncultured Collinsella sp. | reverse complement strand
CGAGATTCCTCTACGTCTCGTGGGCTCGGAGATGTGTATAAGAGACAGTCCTGCAACAGCGCAAGCGTGAGCGTGCCAACGCCCGGACCAACCTCGAGCACGCGCTCATCGCCCGCAAGCTCGGCAAGCTCGCAAATGCGCTCGATCACATGGTTGTCGATCAGGAAGTTCTGGCCCAGGCGATGCTTGGTCGCAAGGCCAAACTCCTCCAGCAGCTCCCTTGTTGCCGTGGGGTTTGCCAAAGGCGAAGTTGTCATGGTTGCCTCCTTAACATGGTGGCTGCATCGTAAAGCAAAAGGGCATGGACCGTTGCGGCCATGCCCTTACAGCTAAACAGCAAATTGCCGATATGGCGCGCAGCGGCTTAGCCCAGACGCGGGAACAGCGGATCGCCCTTCTCGACGGGTTGACCACCAGCAAGCAGGCCCCAAGCGCAAATGCCCTTGAGATCGTCGCTCGCGGCCTCGTCCTCGCAGGACAGGCGGCGCAGAGCCTCGGCAGAAGTCTGGGGCATGAGCGGCATCAGCAGGTGAGCGGCAATGCGGATGGCCTCGAGCAGGTTGTAGATCACAAACGCCAGCTCGTCAGCCTTGGCCTCGTCCTTGGCAAGTGCCCAAGGCTCGGAGTCCTCGATGTAGTGGTTGGCGGCGTGGATGAGCTCCATGACCTCGTCCTTGGCTCCACCGTAATCGAGCACGTCCATCTTGGCCATGTAGCGCTCGACCAGACCATCGGCGATCTTTGCCAGCGGATTGTCGAACGCATCGAACGATGCGGGCTTGGCGGGCGCGCAACCGTCAAAGTACTTGCCGCTCATGTTGAGCGAACGCGAGATAAGGTTGCCCCAGCTGTTGGCCAGGTCGGCGTTGTAGACCTGCTCCATGCGATCGAAGCTGATGGCACCGTCGGTACCGGGGACGACGTCGGTCATGAAGTAGTAGCGATAGCCCTCGACGCCCAACATGTCGATAACGTCCTGCGGAGCGATGGCGTTGCCGCGGCTCTTGGACATCTTCTCGGCCTTGCCGGTCTCGGCATTGCGCACGGTCAGGAAGCCGTGGGCAAAGACGTGCTCGGGCAGGGCCTCGCCGATGGCCATGAGCATGGCGGGCCAAATGACGCAGTGGAAGCGGATGATGTCCTTGCCCACGATGTGGAACTGCGCGGGCCAGCGATAGGCCAGCTCGGCACGCGCCTCGTCGGTGTCGACACCGTAGCCGACGGCCGTCATATAGTTGAGCAGCGCATCGAACCACACGTAGGTCACGTGACCCTCGTCAAACGGGACCTGAATGCCCCAGTCAAAGCTCGTGCGGCTCACGGAAAGGTCGTTGAGGCCGCCCTCGACAAAGCTACGCACCTCGTTCATGCGGAACGCAGGCTCGACAAAGTCGGGGTGCTCGTCGTAAAGCTTGAGCAGCTTGTCCTGGAAAGCGGAAAGCTTAAAGAAGTAGGACTCCTCCTGCACGCGCTCAAGCGGACGGTGGCAGTCGGGGCACAGGTGCTGGCCGACGCTGCCGTACTCCTCGTCGCCCTTCTGGACCTGCGTATCGGTGAAGTAGGTCTCGTCAGGCACGCAATACCAACCGTCGTAGCTGCCCTTATACAGGTAGCCGGACTCCTTCATGCGCTCCCACAGATACTGCACGGCATGATGCTGGCGCGGCTCGGTGGTGCGGATGAAGTCGTCGTTGGAGATCTCGAGCTTGCTCCAAAGCTCCTTGAAGTGCGGAGCCTGGCTGTCGGTCCACTCCTGCGGCGTCATGTTGTGCTTGGCTGCGGCCTCGGCGACCTTCTCGCCGTGCTCGTCCATGCCGGTCAGGAACTTGACGTTATAGCCGGCGGAGCGACGATAACGGGCCTGAACGTCGGCGATGATGGTGGAATAAGCCGTGCCCAGGTGCGGATCGGCGTTGACGTAGTAGATGGGCGTCGTGATAAAGAACGAAGGCTTGCTTTGATCCATGGGGTTTGTCCTCCAGAAAAACGTTGCATACAGGGGATGATTCTAGCGCAAGGGCTGGATATCCTCCATCTATTGCATATCGAGCACCATGGCATAGACATCGCGCTTGCGGCGCGAATACTTCTGAGACAGGC
This sequence comes from uncultured Collinsella sp., assembly GCA_900553705.1. Taxonomy (GTDB): domain Bacteria; phylum Actinomycetota; class Coriobacteriia; order Coriobacteriales; family Coriobacteriaceae; genus Collinsella. The sequence continues at coordinate 791 of USEK01000206.1, read as the reverse complement.
GCTTGGCCACCGCAGACGCGGGCTCTCCCTCCTCGAGCGCGGCGCGGATATCCTCGCGCAGAGCCTCGTCGGGATCCGCTGCCGCGGCGCCAACCGGCACGATACCGGCCTCCTCATCCTCGCTCGGCGGCGCGATGACCAGTGCAATCTCGCCCTTTACCTCGCCACGAGCACGCAGCTCCTCGGCGAGCTGGACAGCTGGCCCGCGCAAGACCTCCTCGTGCAGCTTGGTGAGTTCGCGGCAGACGGCAACCTCACGTTGGGGAAAGACCTCCGCCACGGCCTCGAGCGTCGCCACGATGCGATGTGGAGACTCGTAGAAGATGAGTGCGCCGGGCACCACGGCAAGGCGCTGCAAACGGCGCACGCGGTCACCGTGCTTTCGGCCCAAAAAGCCCTCGAAGAAAAAATGCTCGCAGGGAATGCCGGACGAAACGAGCGCCGTGACACAAGCAGAGGGCCCGGGAATAACTTCTACGGGCACATCGGCCTCACGTGCCGCCTCGACCAGCGTCTGGCCGGGATCGGACACGCTCGGCATGCCGGCGTCCGAGGCAAAGGCGAGGGTCTCCCCCGCCAGCAGACGGTCGACCAGGCCGGCAGCGCGGCTAGCGATCACATTCTCGTCGCAACGGACAAGCGGCTTGGAAATGCCCAGGTGCATCAGCAGCTTTGACGTCACACGCGTGTCTTCGCAGCAGATGGCATCGGCGGCGGCAAACGCCTCGCCAACGCGCGGGGACAGGTCGCCCAGGTTGCCGATGCTGTCTCTTATACACATCTCCGAGCCC
>USEK01000205.1 GCA_900553705.1 uncultured Collinsella sp. | reverse complement strand
TCGACTAGTCGTCGGCAGCGTCAGATGTGTATAAGAGACAGCGTATGATGCGCTTCCAAGGCAGGCTTCTCTCGGTGTTGTGATATTGACAGCCTCAATTGTCGCACGCTGGCACGGGGGCAGACGCTAAAAGAAAGGCGCGGAGCCGCTTGGTGCGACTCTGCGCCTTATGGTTTTGCTTTGGCAGGCTGTGCCGTTACGCCACGAAGAAGTAGACGAGGAAGGCAAGGGCCGCGATCCACCCGTCCCGTGCGAAAAAGTGTTTACGAGCGCTTGCGGCTCACCACGGCGCCCGCGGCGATGGCGGCTGTTCCCGCAAGGACGGCTGCCACGATGGCTGCGCTCGAGGCGTCGCCGGTTGCCGCGAGCTTGCCGGTGGTCTTGGCTCCCGTGGCTGCAACTGCAACGGTCTTGGTCGTCTTCGTGCCCTCGGACTTGGAACCCTCGGGCTTGGTCTCGCCGGGCTTCTCCTCGGGTTTTGTCTCCTCGGGAGGCACGATGACCGTGCTCTTGGCGACAGCGGCGTCATAGGGGGAGTCGATCGTGGCGTCACCCGTGCCGATGGTTTGACCTGCCTCGTAGGAGATGCTGGGGCCGTACTCTTCTTCGTAGTGATAGTTAATGATCTTGCCGCCTGCGGGCGTCTGGATGGGAGCGCCTTCGATCTTGATGGTGCCGATCGCCTTGCCATCTTCGCTTATGGCAAGAGCGAAGATTGCCGCCGTGTCTCCCTCAGCCGTGAGCTTGCTGCGGACGATCGAGATACTCGCGGGCGTGATGCCCTCGTAGGTCTGGGCGAAGATACCGATGTTCAGACCCCTAGGCTCAGGGATGACCCCGCCGCTTTGGTCGTTGCTGTAGTGATCGGGGCCATCGCCACCGGTCTCGACATAGCGGGCTATGGCCTTGACAACGGAGTCGCTGATGTAGATGTGGCCGCCCTTCTCGTTGGGTCGATCGTTTCTGGTGGAGAATGCAGCCGAAACCTCGCCTTCCGCAAACGCGTCCACGGTGGAGCCGTTCTTGATGTCGATGTCGCCCCCGTCAGTGATGAGGGCGATGGCCTGGCCGCCGTTCGCGCTGGTACGGACCGTCACGGTCGCGTGATCGAGCGTAACGCCCTTGTGGGCATAGACGCCATATTCAACACCGCTTGCGTCAAGGGAGGCGTTCGTGACCGCGAGACTGCCCTCAGTGTCGACGGCAAGATCCTCCTCGGAGTTTGCCTTAACCTGGCTGCCGCCTGAGATGTTGATGCCGTCTTCAGCCCAAATCGCCGCTTCTTCTATCGAGCTTGCTTCTACCTTGCCACCGCCTTTGATGATGAGGTCACTGCCCGCGGAGATGCCGTAACTTTCGTTTCCTTTAGCGATCACTGTGCCAGAGGAATCGATGGTGGTCTTGTCCTTGGATTGGATACCTTCGGTACCGCCCGTTGCATTCACGGTGCCCGAGCCCGTGATAGAGAGGTCGCCCTTTGCCTCAATTCCGTCGGAAGTAGTGCTCGTGGTGTTCACAGTGCCTGGGCCAGAAATGGAGAGGTCGCCTGTGGATTTAATTGCATCGGCCTCGGCTGTCACATTGAGCTCATCCGTGCTATTCGAGCTCGTTATGTTCAACTCCGCTATCTGGTTAGTGCCATCCTGCGCTTTGATGGCGGCTCCGGTGTAATCGGGCTCGGTTTTCACGGTGTTCTTGCCCTCGTACGCAATGTTGAGCTTGCCTGCAGCATTGATTGCACCGCCGTTATAGCCGTTGAGCTTCATATCGTCGGCGCCGTCCCAGCTCCAGGTGCCGGCCTCGTCGCCTGCCGCGGTGCCGGCGTTGTACTGGGTGCCGCCGACGTCCACCCACTCGGCCGCGAGCGAGACGCTCGGCATGAGCAGCGAGCTCACCGTGAGCGCGCAGGCCAGGCCGCAGACGATGCGGCGTGTCACGCGGCGCCAGCTGCCGTGTGCGAGCAACGTGCGACGGCGCACGTCGGGCTCGACAAAATGGGCTCCAGAGGTTTTGTCATTGCGCTTGGGGGTCGTGAACAAGGCGGCCATGGTTACTCCCATCCTCATAGGGCCTATGCGATTACGCCCAGCATATCTGCAGGATGTAGCCGGCGGTAGTGCCGTTTGGAGGGCAAAATGTCCAAAACTTGGGAAGCAATACATCGCGCGTCCGTGCGTTGCCTGGGCTTAAAAGAAAAGCGCGGAGCCGCTCGATGCGACTCCGCGCTTTGCTGTTTGATATTGCGAACCTTGCGCCTACGCTACAAAGAAGTAGACGAGGAAGGCGAGGGCTGCGATCCACATGAGCGGCTTGATCTTGGAGGCCTCGCCCTTAAAGAGCGCGACGATCACGTAGGCGATAAAGCCCAGGCCAATGCCGGCAGAGATGGAGTAGGTGAAGGGCACGCCGGCGACAATCATGAACGCCGGGAAACCCTGCGACACGTCGGACCAGTCGATCTCGGAGGCCTCGCTCATCATGAGGTAGCCGACGTAGACCAGAGCACCGCAGGTGGCGGCGCTGGAAACGATGGTGACGATGGGGGAGAAGAACGCGGCGAGAATGAACAGCACGCCGGTGGTGACGGAGGTGAGGCCCGTGCGGCCACCGTCGACAGCGCCAGAGGTGGACTCGACGAAGGTGGTGATGGAGGAGACGCCCATGAAACCGCCCACAGCGGCGGCGGCGGAGTCGACGATCAGGATTTCCTTGATATTCTCGACGTTGCCGTCGTCGGTGAGGAACTCGCCCTGCTTGGCCACGGCCATCGCGGTGCCCATGGTGTCGAAGAAGTCACTCATGAGCAGCGAGAACGAGATGACGAGGAGCGCGGGGTCGGTAAGGACCTTGACGATGGCGGGCACGCCGCCGGCGTCGGCGATGGGGCCACCGATGCT
>USEK01000204.1 GCA_900553705.1 uncultured Collinsella sp. | reverse complement strand
TCTACGTCTCGTGGGCTCGGAGATGTGTATAAGAGACAGCCGCGAGAACATCCGCTACGGACGTCCCGATGCGAGCGATGCCGAAGTCGAGGCCGCTGCACGCGCTGCACGCTGCGACCACTTTATCCACACGCTCGCCGGCGGCTACGACTTTATGATCAATGAGGAGGGCACCAACCTCTCACAGGGCCAGCGCCAACTCGTGACCATCGCCCGCGCCATTTTGGCCGACCGTCCGGCGCTGATTCTGGACGAGGCGACCTCCAACGTGGATACCCGCACCGAGGAGCTCATTCAGCGTGCCATGGATGCGCTGATGCAGGGCCGTACCAGCTTTGTCATCGCGCATCGCCTGTCCACGATCCGCAACGCCGACGTAATCCTGGTGATCCGCGACGGTGACATCGTCGAGAAGGGCACGCACGACGAGCTGCTCGCCCAGGGCGGCTTCTACGCTGACCTGTACAATTCGCAGTTCGACGAGGCGGCGTAAGCCCAATATCATAACTACAAAAAGATGGCCCGCTGATTACGCAGAATCAGCGGGCCATCTTTTGCCATTGCGCGCTTTAAAACAACCTAGAAGCAATCGCGATAACGTGGCCAGGCAAGGAGTGCCAGGGTCAGCGTCACGCCGATCTGGATGAGCGTCTGTTTGATATCGAGCGTGCCAGTAATCGCTACGGTGCGCAGTAGCGTCACGAATGCCTGGGGCAGACCGCCCAAAAACCAAAGTGCGGCACCGAGCAGCATCTTGTCACCCATTTGGGGCTCAGCGTCACACGCTTCCGTGAGTGCACGATACGCGCGGACCTCAAATGCAATCACCAATGCGATACCGGCGATTGAAACGAAAAGCGAGATTGATGACACTACGGGCACGAGCGGCGGCGCGACCGCACCTGTCGTCGCCTCCATAAGTACAAGCATCCCCGCATACGCGCAGGCCACGCCTGCAAGCGCCAACATGGACCGGCGAGCCTCCTGCCGGCGAACGATTGTCGTCACCCCACGAAACCCTCGAGCCATCGCCCTCTCCCCTCTCATCAAAGCCTTGCGGTTACTCGCCGCAACCGCTCTCGATCAGCTCAACCAGCGCATCGACGGCGGCCTGCTCGTCGGCACCATCGGCCGCAATCTCGACATCGCATCCGCACGCCATCCCCAAACCCATAACCATGAGAATCGACTTAGCATCCTTGGGGTCGCTGCCCTTGGTAACGTTGCGCACGGTCACCTTGCTTCCAAACCCGGATGCCTTCTGAACAAACAATGAGGCAGGGCGGGCATGGATGCCGCTTGCGTTTACAACGGTCGTGGTCTTTGAATACATCCGAGTCCTTCTTTCGATCAAGGTTTCCAAAAGCCGCCGGGACACCCGCCCTACAGGCATCCCGGCGAAGGGGCCGAGCTACTCGACCACGATGTTGTCACTCGCGGTGTCGGCGCCGTTACTGGCGATGAGCTTCTTGTAGTAGAAGAAGCTCTTCTTCTTGCCACGCTTGCCGGTGCCGTCGCCATGGTCGTCCTGATCGACCGAAATCTGGCCATAGCGTTTAGTCATCTCGGAGGTGCCGGAGCTGATCAGGTCGATGGGGCCCCACCAGGCATAACCAAAGACGTCGACACCGTCGAGAATCGCCTGGTGCATTTGCTCGACATGCTCTTTCATGTACTCGATATGCGCGTCGTCGTCGCAATAACCGTTCTCGTCGCGGTTCTCGGTCATGCCGTTACCGTTCTCGGCAATAAAGATCGGCAGGTGGTAGCGATCGTAGATGTGGTTGAGCGTGATGCGGAAGCCCACGGGGTCGATCGGCCAGCCCCACTCGGTCATCTCGAGGTACTGGTTCTTGATCTCGGTAAGCAGCTTACCGCTCGGCTCGGGGGAAATCTTGCCCTTATAGCGCATGATGTAGGTCATGTAGTAGCTGATGGAGATGTAGTCCACCACGCCGGCCTTGAGGGTCTCGAGATCGCCGTCCTCCATCTTGATGTCGACACCGTAGTCGCGGAAGAAGCGCTTTACGTAGTAGGGGTACTCGCCCTTGGCCTGGATATCGGTGAAGAACCAGTTGAAGTGGTCCTCAAACAGCACCTGGAGCTGATCCTCGGGCTTGGAAGTCTCGGCGTAGTTCTCAAGACGGCAGAGCATGTTGCCAATATGTGCCTCGGGGTCGATCTCACGCAGCTTGATGACAGCCTTGGCGGACGCGACAAGCTGGTTGTGCGCGACCTGGAACTTCTCGGGCCAGCGCCCAGCATAGGGGTTGGAGCCGTCTTCCTTCTCATCCCAGATCACGCCGCAGCAGGTGCAGGGGTTGGCATACACGTGGTTAATCTCGTTGAAGGTCATCCAGTACTTGACTTTACCCTTGTAGCGGCGGAAGAGCGTCTCCGCGTAATGCTCGAAAGCGTCGACAACGTGACGGCTCGCGAAACCGTTATACTCCTCTGCCAAGTGGAGCGGCATATCGAAATGGTTGAGGGTAACCATGGGCTCAATGCCGTGCTTGTGGCACTCGTCGAACACCTTATCGTAGAAGGCCAGACCCTCCTCGTTAGGCAGCGCGTCGTCACCGTTTGGGAAAATACGGCTCCAGGAGATGCTCATACGGAAGACGCCGAAGCCCATCTCGCCGAGGAGCGCAATGTCCTCCTTGTAGGTGTGGTAGAAATCAATGCCGCGACGCTTGGGAAAGTCGTAGGCCATCTCGTTTGCCTTGCGAGCGGCAAGGGACTGACGCGTCACGGAGTTGAGCGGTCCGCCCTCGACAATGCCTTCGCGGGCACACGTCTCGCGGTCGAGCAGGATGACGTAGTCCGAGACGGCCGGTCCGCGTCCGCCCTCGTTCCAGGCGCCTTCGACCTGGTTGGCCGCCGTGGCGCCGCCCCAGAGGAAGCCCTCCGGG
>USEK01000203.1 GCA_900553705.1 uncultured Collinsella sp. | reverse complement strand
ACGAGATTCCTCTACGTCTCGTGGGCTCGGAGATGTGTATAAGAGACAGAGATGGTGCCGGTAATGAACGGCAGGGCGTTGCGCTCGATGATAATGTTGAGCGCGTCCTCGTAGCGACCCTCGTCAACAGCCGCCAGGTAGGCGGGAATATCCTGCTGGATGGGGCAGCTCGTGCGGCACGGCGTGGTAAAGCAGTCGGAAAGCGGGCTCTTACCGGCGACCTTGCGATCGGGCAGCGGGCGCAGCGGCTTCTTATAGAGCGGGTTGGTAAGCGAATCGACCTGGATCGCGGTCACGGCGTCGAGAGAGACACCCTCAAACGGCTTGCCGTCCAGATCGGTAAACTCGCCGGCCATCTGGCTAAAGCGCTCGTAGCCACCAGGCTTGAGCACGTCGGTCGCCAGGGTGACGGGCCAAATGCCGGCATCGTACAGGGCGCGGATGTTGTAGACCGTAGCACCGCCGGAGTAGCTGATGCGCAGCTTGCCATCGAACTGCTCGGTAATGCGGCGGGCGGCCTCGATGGTCAGCGAGAACAGCGAACGGCCCGACATGTACATCTCGGTGGAGGGCAGCTCGTTCCTCGTCACATCGACGGGGAAGGTGTTGGTGAGCTTGACACCAAACTCCAAACCGCGCTCGGCGCACAGGGCAATCAGGCGCTCGAACATGGGCACGGCATCGGCCCACTGCAGGTCCTCGCGGAAGTGCGTGTCATCGAAGACGATGTAGTCAAAGCCCAGCTCGTTGAGGCGCTGGCGGGCAAACTCATAGCCCAGCAGCGTGGGGTTGCACTTGATGTAGGTGTTGAGGCCCTTCTCGGTGATGAGGTAGGTCGCGATGCGCTCGATCTCGGCGGGCGGGCAGCCGTGCAGCGTGGACTCGGTAATGGAGTTGGAGACGCGCGCCGGGATGGACTCGACAAACGCAGCATCGACATGCTCAAACTTGTCCAGGTTAGCGAGCGCCCACGTGCGGCACTCGTTCCAAACCTCGGAGCCGCTGGCGTCCTTCATGCCCTCAATGTACGCATCGACCTTGGGGCTCTTAATGCCCTCCAGGTCATAGCCCACCGACATGTTAAAGACAAAGCCGTCCGGGCTGCCCAGGCCGTACTCGCGAGCGATCAGGTGGCAGGCGAACCATGCCTTCACGTACTCGGCAAAGGCCTGCGGAACCTCGAGCTCGGTCGACCACTCGCAGTTGTAGCACTCGTCCTGCGCCACAATGCAGGGCTTGTTAACGCACTTGGAGAGCTCCTCGCCGTCCATAACCTGAACGGTCTTAAGCTCAAAGAAGCGGGAACCAGCCACATAAGAGGCCACGATGTTCTGGGCCAGCTGCGTGTTGGGACCGGCGGCCGGGCCAAACGGAGTCTCGATGCGCTCGTCAAAAATGGGAAGCGCACCCTCCTGGTTGGTCGTGACCATCTTGCGCACGCCAAAGACGGCGCCCTGAGTCTTGTGCTCCTCGATGATCCAGTTCATCAGCTGCGAAAACGGGATCGGCCTCATGATGTCGCTCATAATGAGCTCCTCTCTGTAACGCCCGGCGAGACCGCGCGGCGGGCGCAAATACGGTGTAGCGCTAGCACAGCGCCGGCGACCCCGCGGAGGCCGCCTATACGCGCGTCGGATGCGGCGAAACATCCGACGCGCGTGAATCTACTTGTAATTAGTAGGCGCGATCGTTGAGCGTGCTCCAGAGCTTCTTGGACTCAGCCATGGTCCACGCGTTGATCTTGTCCTCATCAATCCCAACGAACTCGCGATCCTTGTACAGGACGCGGCCGTTGATGATGGTGGTGCGGCAGTTTTTGCCCATCATGCCAAAGAGCATGTGGCCGTCGATGTTCTCCTCGCTCAGCGGCGTAAAGGGCTTGTAGTCCATGACGATGACGTCGGCGGCAGCGCCGGCCTCGAGCACACCGAGCTTGCGATCGAAGTACTTGCTCGCCATCTTGGCGTTGTTCTCGAACAGCATGGTCATGGCCTCGCACCAGCCCACGTTGGGCATGGCGGCGTTGTGGCGCTGAATGATCAGGAAGACCTTAAGGCTCTCGAGCATATCGTGGGTGTAGGCGTCGGTACCCATGCACACAGGAATGCCGCGGCGGAAGAATTCGAGCACGGGGGCGCAGCCCACGGCGTTGCCCATATTGGATTCGGGGTTGTTGACGAGCCAGGTGCCGGACTCCTTGACGATATCCATCTCGGCAGGCGTCACGTGGATGCAGTGGCCCAGCATGGTGTCGGGACCCAGCAGGTTGTGCTGCAGCAGGCGCTCGACGGGGCTGATGCCACCGCGGTTGAGGCGGGAATCCCACACGTCGTTCATGCCCTCGCACACATGGATGTGGAAGCCGGTCAGGCCGTTGTTGGCCTCAGCCATCTTGTCCATGGTCTCGTCCGACAGCGTAAAGGTGGCGTGACCGCCAAACATGGCGGCGATCATGTGGTTATCGTTATCGTGACGCTCCTTGGCGGCCCACTGGGCAAACTCGGCGTTCTCGGCAATGGCCTGGTCGCATTTTTCCTGGCCGCGGCGATCAGAGACCTCGTAGCACAGGCACGAACGCATGCCCAGCTCCTGAGCTGCGTCCTTAATGGTGAAGAGGCTTCCCGGGATCTCGCAGAAGCTCGCATGGTGATCGAAGATCGTGGTGACGCCATCGCGGATGGAGTCAAGAATCGTGGCATAGGCGCTGGCCTTGGTGCCGTCGAGCGTCAGGTTGTCATCGATCTTCCACCACTGCTGCTCAAGATTCTCCAGGAAGTTGGTGGGGTTGCAGCCCTTAATGGCAAGGCCGCGGGCCAGACCCGAGTAGATGTGGGTGTGGCAGTTGATAAGTCCGGGCATGATGAGGTTGCCCCTGTCTCTTATACACATCTGACGCTGCCGACGACTAGTCGAGTGTAGA
>USEK01000202.1 GCA_900553705.1 uncultured Collinsella sp. | reverse complement strand
ATCCCGAGGCGCTCAAAGCCATGACCGATGCCCTCGCCGAGCACTTTGCCGGCATGGGAATCACCAAGGTCGTGGGCCCCGAGGCTCGCGGCTTTATGGTTGGCGTACCGGTGGCTGTAGCCCTTGGCGCCGGCTTTGTTCCCGCACGTAAACCGGGCAAGCTACCGCGCGAGACCGTGAGCCAAAGCTACGAGCTCGAGTACGGAACGGATTCCATTGAGATCCATGCCGACGCTATCAGCTCTAAAGATACCGTGTTGATTCTGGACGACTTGGTCGCGACGGGCGGAACCGTCGAGGCAACAGGTAAACTGGTGCGAGATATGGGCGCAAAGCTTGTCGGTTACGGTTGTATCCTTGAGCTTGCGTTTCTCAACCCGCGCGAGAAGCTCACGCCGTCTGATGACGATGTGGAGCTCTTTAGCCTGGTGACGGTGGACTAGCCGTTACCCTTAGTTACTGGAAAGGAAGCTACATGCGCACAGCAAACACGCACAAAAACATGGCACGCTGCGCTGCTACGGCAACCCTCGCTTGTGTTTTGGGCTTGGGCCTCGCGGCTCCTGCCTACGCCGATACCGCATCCGACCTTGCCGCTGCTCGTACGAAGCTCGAGCAGATCGGTACCCAAACCCAGCAGATTTACGATGAGCTCGCCACGCAGACGCAGGCGCTCGATCAGACTGCCGGCGAGATCACGCAAAAGCAGCAGGAGATCGCCGATGGTCAGGCCAAGCTCTCGACCTATGTCGCCGGCGAGTACAAAACCGGCGGTCTGAGCCTGCTTCAGGTTCTGACGGGCGTCGATGACCTGAGCGATATGCTCAACCGTTTGTTCTACTACGGCAAAGTTTCCGATAAGCAAGCTCAGACCATTCAAGAGGTCAAGGAGCTTAAGCAGCAGCTCATCGATAAGCAGGCCGAGCAGGAGAAGAACGTCGCCACCACGCAAAAGAAGGTCGACGAGCTTAACGCCCAGCAGGCTGAAGCCCAGAACGTCGTAAACTCTCTGGATCCTCAGCTGCAGGCTGAGCTTGCCGCCGAGGCCGAGGCCAACGCCGCGCTGCAGGCCGGCATCAACGCCAGTACTGCCGAGAAGGCCACGGTGAGCAACGAGACTGCCGGTACGACCGAGAACACCAACAACGGTGGCCAGACCAGCAATAACAACAACCAGGGCGGCAACACTCCGGCTCCTACGCCGGCACCTGCTCCGACGCCGCAGCCCTCCACGCCTGCTCCGGCTCCGACGCCTTCTGCTCCGAGCCAGTCCGTCGATGGCGGTTCTGTTGTCTCGCGTGCATACAGCAAGCTTGGTTGCGCCTATTCCTGGGGCGGAATTGGCCCGAACAGTTTCGACTGCTCTGGTTTTGTTAGCTATTGCCTCACTGGTCGCTATTGCCGCCTGGGCACCACGGGCACCTTTATGGGCTGGACGCGTGTGTCCGATCCGCAGCCCGGTGACGTTGTGGTCAACTCGTACCACACCGGCATTTACATCGGTGGTGGTCAGATGATTCATGCTTCCGACTACAACACGGGTGTTATCATCAGCTCCGTTGCCGCCGGCATGAACAACAACTACATCTTCGTTCGCTACTAAGTATTCAGATAAAGCAAACAGATATGGACCTCGTGGCTTTGAGTCATGGGGTCCATTCTTTTGCCATTCGTGCAGGCCGCTATCTAGTTTTGAATACTAGATAGCGGCCCAATCGGTCTGCAAGAAGGCTATAATTGTTGAAGAACAATTAGAAAGGACCCTCTATGAGCTGGGCACTTATCTCCGATTCAAGCTGCAACCTCCGCGATTGGCAACCGACCGCGCCCCATACCACCTTTGCATTTGCGCCCCTCAAAATTCGAGTGGGGGAGCGTGAATTCGTCGATGACCTTTCGCTCGATGTGCATGAGCTCAACTGCGCTGTACAGGCGGAGACGAACGCTTCTTCGAGCGCTTGTCCCAGCGTAGGGGAGTGGGCCGAGCTCTTCAAATTGGCAGACAAGACCATCTGCATGCCGATCTCTGAGGGCGTGTCGGGCAGCTACAACGCGGCAGCCACGGCTCGCGATATGGTTCTTGCCGAGGAGCCCGACCGACAGATTCATCTAGTCAATTCACGCGCAGCAGGCGGCAAAATGGACCTCATTTTCTTGCTGTTCGACCGCTATCTTGCAAGCAATCCGGATGTCTCATTCGAGGAAGCTTGCGCATACTTCGATAGCCTTGAGCAGAACAGCAAAATCCTCTTCAGCTTGTGCAATTACGAAAACCTCGCCAAAGCCGGACGTATCCCTAAGGCAGCCGGCGTTATTGCCAACAAGCTCAATATCCGCATTTTGGGCACGGCGAACGAGGCCGGTAAAATCGAACTCGTCGGGCACACGCGCGGCGAAAAGAAGATGCTCAACAAGATCATCGATACCATGGAAGCCGAGGGTTTTACGGGCGGCGAGGTCGTCATCGACCATGTGGAAAATGAGGCAGGCGCCCAGGCACTTGCCAGCCGCATTGTGGAGCGCTGGCCCGGCTCCAAGACCATCATCATGCCCTGCAACGGCCTGGATTCCTATTATGCCGAGATGCACGGCCTGATCATCGGCTACGGCATGGGCGTAGCTTCGGGCAAATAAAGTCCAACCAAGCAAAAATACGGGCGGGACAAAAGCGACAGATGGCTCTTTGTCCCGCCCGTTTTATACGTCGGCTAGCTATTAAACCCGTTGAACTTGAGATAGCTCATCAAGTAAGCCTTCGAAACAAAGGATGAAACCGCGCTGCGCACAAGCAGCGACTCACGCGTTACCTGATGCGCCGTATCGGGAACCGGCGTCTGCTCGACGGAAAACGCCGAACGAATCGATGCCTCGAGCTGATCGGCCACATAATCAAAGGCCGTCGGGGCATCGTAGCTCAACCGCTGAATGTTAAAGAGTGCCCGCACCGCAGCCTGTCTCTTATACACATCTGACGCTGCCGACGACTAGT
>USEK01000201.1 GCA_900553705.1 uncultured Collinsella sp. | reverse complement strand
CATACGAGTTTCCTCTACGTCTCGTGGGCTCGGAGATGTGTATAAGAGACAGTCCGTGGACCGACGCTGCGCCTTGTCCGCGCATTCTGCTGATGGCTCCTATCAAGATCAAGCCGCAGATCGCCGATGTATATATGACCGATTTTGACGAGCGTTCCGTCGAGGCCTCGGAGCATTTTGCTGAATACTACGCGCACGTAGCCGAGCAGTTTGGCTGCGACTTTTTGAATGCAGCGGAGTTTGCCGAGCCGGGCGATATCGACTATCTGCATATGATGCCCGAAAGCCATGAGAGCCTGGGTCACGCCGTGGCGGCCAAGCTCCAAGAGATGCTCGGTGAGTAGCACGGCCCCAAACCACCACAATAGTTCTCCTTGCGACGGCTTGTTTCGTTGGTTTGCTTTGATCTGTAACAGTTGTAAGGCCAAAAACGGGCTAGATGTTACAGATTAAGATTATTTAGGTCGATATCGGTCGTTTGTCTCGATCTGTAACATCTAGGGTCGATTTTGCCGAGTTACTGTTACACATCGAGATTATCTTCTCAGTGGAATTTGGATGTCTCGATTTGTAACGGGTGGGCCGAAAAATGGACTTTAACTGTTACAGATCGAGATGTTTGTGGGAACCACCGCAAGGGTGCCTGTCCCCTTTGCGGTGGTTTTGGACTGCGAATCTTAATACTGCCACATGTGGTTGACGGGGCCGGAGCCTTTGCCCATGTTCAGGCCGGCGGCCAGAGCGCCTGTCAGGTAGGCCTTGCCAGCGTTGACGGCATCGGCAAGATCCATACCCTGGGCCAGCGCGCAGGCAATGGCGGACGAGAGCGTGCAGCCGGTGCCGTGTGTGTTATTGGTATCGATACGCTTGTGGCGGAACCACGTGGTGAGTGGATCTCCCAGATGGTTGCCCTCGTCATCGAGCGGCGCGGGTTCGGCCAGTACATCGTTGGCCTCGTTGACAAGATGCCCACCCTTAACGAGGGATGCGCAACCAAAGCGGCGGGTGAGGAGCATGGCAGCGTTTTGCTGTGTGCGCTCGGAATCGACCTCGTAGTCGAGCAGCGCCATGGCCTCGGCCTCGACCTCGACTCTATCGCGCTTTTGCACCGAGATCGGCGCGTCGCAGACGTTTTTCAGCACTGTGTAGTGCGGGAAGAGGTCAAACTGCTGGAACACCAGCCCGAACTGCCGCCGCACCTGCGCGAGCGCGGCTTTTCCGGCATAGACGCTTTTGCCGTTTTCCTCGCGCGCGGCGACGTTTTCGCCATACGCGAGCGTGCCGGAGTCCATCGTTTCAAGCAGCGTCGCGCAGCGCAGCATCGTCGACTTGCCGCCGCCCGAGGGGCCGATGATCGACACGACCTCGCCCTTTTCCACCTTGAGCGACACGCCCTTTAAGACTTCGAGCGCGCCGAACGCCTTTCTGGCGTTCCGCATTTCAAAAACTGCCATTGCTCTCCCCTCCCTTTAGCGGTAATAGCGCAGCGCCTGCTCCCATTTTTCCATGGCGAAGGCGACCACATAGTTGAAGACATAGTAGAACACCCCCGCCGCCACCAGCGCCAGCATGCCCGGCGTATTCGGCGAGGCAACGATCTGCTTGGCGCGCGTGAACATCTCCACCGTGCCGATGACGGACGCGAGCGACGTGTCCTTCACCAGCGTGATGACCTCGTTCGTCACCGCAGGGATGACGCGCTTGACCATCTGCGGCAGGATGATCTTGAAAAACGTCTGCGCCTTGGTATAGCCGAGCACCTGCGCGGCCTCGTACTGCCCGCGCGGGATGGACTCGATGCCGCCGCGGTAGATCTCGGCAAAATACGCCGCGTAGTTGATGACGAACGCGACGATGACCGCCGTGAAGCGCCAGTTGCCCGGCACCGTGACGCCAAGCAGGAGCTTCGGCCCGTAGAAGACGACCATCAGCTGCAGCATCAGCGGCGTTCCGCGCATGATGGAGATATACGCCTTGATGAAGCCGCGCAGCGGCGTCAATCTGCTGCGGCGGCCAAACATCACCGCAAGGCCCAGCGGCATCGAGAATAGCAGCGTCAGCGCAAAAATCAATAGCGATGTGACAAAGCCCTCGGATAATAGCGAAAGCATCGTGGATACAGTCATGGAATGATTCTCCCTTATTCGGTCATAAGCGGGAAAAAGCGGGGGCTTTCGCCCCCGCTCCCTCCCTGAGAAGAGGATGGGCACCTATGAGTTATAATTGGTTTTTACAGTCGCCCGAGGTAAACGTTTTTACTTGTTGATGAGGCACAGGCTGTCGAGCACGAGACCCTGATCGACGTACTTCTGCGCGATCTCCAGCATGGTGCCGTCCTCGGCCATCTTGAGAAGCTCGGCGTTCACCGCGTCGCGCAGCTCGGTGTTGCCCTTGAGGAAGCCGATGGCGTACTGCTCGGTGGAGAGGGGCTCGTCGAGGATGACATAGTCGCCGTCGTTGTTCGCGATCTGATACTGCGCAACGCCGAGGTCAGCGGCCACGGCGTCCACCGTGCCCTGGGCGAGGTCCATAAAGCCCATGTTGTAGTCGCCCAGCTCCACGACCTCCTTGAGCGACGCCTTGAAGTCCTCGTTTTCGTTGATCGCGTCGACCGCGGAGGACGCAGCCTGCGCCATCACGCTCTTACCGGCGAGGTCCGCGAGCGAGGTGATGCCGCTGTCGGCCTTCACGACCATCACGATGGAGTTATCCACATAGGGATCGGAGAACGTGTAGTCATTTTCGCGGCCGGTGTAGGTAAAGCCGTTCCAGATGCAGTTGATCGTGCCGCTGGAGAGCTCGGCGTCCTTGCTGTTCCAGTCGATGGCCACGGCCTCGTACTCCCAGCCGAGGCGCGCGCACAGCTCCTTGGCCATGGCGAGGTCAAAGCCGTCGTACGTGCCGTCGGCGGCGATGAAACCGAACGGCGGGAACTCGGCATCAAAGCCGACGATCAGCTTTTGCGTCTCGCCGCCCTGCGCGTCCTGCGCATCA
>USEK01000200.1 GCA_900553705.1 uncultured Collinsella sp. | reverse complement strand
TACGTCTCGTGGGCTCGGAGATGTGTATAAGAGACAGCTCATCGGCCTTGGTCGAGACATCGCGCAGGACCGTGAGGATCGTGCCCTCGATGGGCTTGCGGACAGCCTGGAAGGCAACCTTGACGGCACGACGGAAGGCGAAGGCAATGTTGGCGGACGTAATAGGCTCGTCGGCAGAGACAAGGCCCTCGGCCACGCCGCGCAGAATCTGCGACGTGATAACGCCAGAGTTACCGCGGGCACCCATCAGGGAGCCGTGGGTGATGGCGCCGGCGATGGCTTCCATGTCGGCGTCGGCAGGAAGGGCGGAGAGCTCCTTGGTCACCGAGGCAAGCGTGAGCGACATGTTGGTACCGGTGTCGCCGTCGGGTACGGGGAAGACGTTGAGCTTGTTGATCTCCTCGGCCTTGTCGGAAACGGCAGCCGCAGCGATCGGAAAACAGGTGCGAATGGTCTTTGCAATCATGGGTATTTGAATCTCCGTTTTCGGATGCTAGTTCAGACGGCTCTTGAGCGCGTCGATATGGATGCCGATCTTAAGGCTGGCGGGATCGATCTGGGCGATCTCCTGCAGGGTGAAGGCAACGGAGCTCGAAAGATTATGGCAGACGGACTTCATGTTGACGCCGTTCTCGAGCACGACGTGAAGATCGACCGTAAGGCCGTTCTCGTCGGCGGAGACAAGCACGCCCTTGCGGAGGCGCTGACCGGCAAGCAGGCGCACGCTCTCGGCGCCCTGGAGCTGCTCAGCCATACCGACAACGCCATAGCACGTCATCGCGGCATAACCGGCAATATCGGCAATAACGTCGTTCGAGACGCTCAGGCTGCCGTTAATGGTCTCAGACACAAGAATCTCCTTTTCTTGGTGCTCGCGGCACCATGTCGTGGGAGCAATCATTGCAATATTCTACAACGACCGCGCCATGTTGAGGTGGCGGGCCTCGGGATTACATCCTCGACACGAAATGTTGATACGGTAACGTTCGCGAACGGCGATCGCGGCATGAAAAAACCCGCCGCATAAGCGACGGGTTTTACAACCTGGCTCCCCGGGTAGGACTCGAACCTACAACAGCGCGGTTAACAGCCGCGTGCTCTACCATTGAGCTACCGAGGAATAGGTGCGTGCTCTCAAGCAACGAAGTTTATTATACGGACGAATCAGCTCAGGGCAAGAACTTTTTTAAGAAATTTTCCGACCTAGTCATTGGGAACGTTCTTAAACGACCAGTCATTCAAGAACGTCCCCAACGACTACATGAAAGCGCCCTCAAGCGGATGTGCTTGAGGGCGCTTCTTGCTTGCGAGGTTAAGACTCAATATAGTCTTTCAGCTTGCTCGAACGGCTCGGGTGGCGGAGCTTGGCCAGGGTCTTGGACTCGATCTGGCGGATACGCTCGCGCGTGACGCCAAACTCGCGGCCGACTTCCTCGAGCGTACGGGGATGTCCGTCGACAAGGCCAAAGCGCAGCTCGATAACCTTGCGCTCACGATCGGCAAGCGAGTCGAGCACCTGGGTGAGCTGCTCCTGCAGCATGGAGAAGCTGGCGGCATCGGGCGGAACGATGGCCTGGGAGTCCTCGATAAAGTCGCCCAGTTGGGAATCCTCTTCCTCGCCGATGGGGGTCTCGAGCGACACGGGCTCCTGCGAGATCTTCTGGATCTCGCGAACGCGGTCGGCGCTCATGTCCATCTCGGCACCGATCTCCTCGGGGGTCGGGTCGCGACCTAGGTCCTGGAGAAGCTGGCGCTGCACGCGGACGAGTTTGTTGATGGTCTCGACCATGTGCACGGGAATACGGATGGTACGGGCCTGGTCGGCAATAGCGCGCGTGATGGCCTGACGGATCCACCACGTGGCGTACGTGGAGAACTTAAAGCCCTTCTGGTAGTCGAACTTCTCGACGGCGCGAATCAGACCGAGGTTGCCCTCCTGGATCAGGTCCAGGAACAGCATGCCGCGACCGACATAACGCTTGGCGATGGAGACGACCAGACGAAGGTTTGCGCTGATGAGCGCCTGCTTGGCTTCGAGGCCCACGTTCTCAATACGCGTAAGACGACGCATCTCGGCACGCGTGAGTTCGAGCTCACCAGCATCGGCAGCCTCGAGCTTCTCGGTGGCCTCGAGACCGGCCTCGATCTTCATAGCTAGATCGACCTCTTCGGAGGCGGTCAACAGGTCGACCTTGCCGATCTCCTTGAGGTACATACGGACCGGATCGCCGGTCAGCATCACCGTGGAGGCATCGATGCCACGCACGCGGGAGCGTGAACGGGACGTGCGCACGGTGCGCTTCTTCTTGCTCTTGGAAGAACCCATCTCGGCGTCGGCCTGACGGGCCATCTTGAGCTCGTGATCGTCGAGCGAGCCGGAATCGTGCTCGTCGTCGTCATCGAAATCGTCGGTATCAGAATCGGTATCGTCATCGTCGACGTCCATGGGGGCGTCGTCGTTACCGCTCGCGGAGATAATCTGGATGCCGCTGTTGCGCAGCGCGGAATACACCGCAGTGAGCTGCTCGTCAGAAACATCGATATCCTTCAGGGCGACCTGAATCTCGTCCTCGGTTACCGAAGTCCTGTTTGAGCCGTTGCCCATGAGCTTTGCAACGTAGGATTCCAGCCCAGTACCCGTGCTCTCAGTCTTTTTTGGCACAGATTCTCCCTTCATAGTCCACAGGACTCAATACTTTAGCACACACATTGACGTCTATACCCAAAAAGAGGACTGGATATAGGCGAGAATACGCTGGTTGACCACAACATCTAGGCCTGTTCGGTTCCTGCGGTCTCCAAACCAATCAAACGGAACGGGTCCGCCACGCCGCCGATCGACTTTTGCAGCTCGCGTTGACGCTGCGAATCCTGCGCGGCCTGCACGGTCAGCGCGCGACGGGCCTCATCATCGAGCGAACGGTCCTGTCGCAGCTTGGCCTGTGCGGCACGCATGCGGCGCTTGATGGTGTAGAGCTCGAGCGTATCGAGCATAAACACGATGCTGTCTCTTATACACATCTCCGAGCCCACG
>USEK01000199.1 GCA_900553705.1 uncultured Collinsella sp. | reverse complement strand
AAGAGACAGCCTTCCGACAGGGTGGTAGCCGACCCGCCGTGCATTTTTTGGAGTATTCTGCTTCCATCCGTGCGCGAGAAGGCTTCCGAGCCGTTCTCGAGCGACGTTTGCGCCACAAATTCGGACGATTTGTCCAATTCCGAACTTTTTTTCGCGCTCGATACGTCCCCGGGCGGCTCCAGAGAGCCCAAATTGTCCTCACGCCTGCTGAATACTCCTTTATTTGCACATCGGATGGCACCCCACCCCAACATGTCATCGGAAAACAGCGATTCTCGGCGTCCCAAAGAAGCCATATCCGCCACCTCGCGCACGCGACCGTCCTCAATCCGGTACGCACACGTCGCGTATTCGAGCATTGGGCGCGGCTGATGCGTCGCCACAACAACCGTGCAGCCCAGCTCGCGATTCACACGAAACAGCGCGTGCAGGAAATTCTTCTCCGCAACCGGATCAAGCTGAGACGTGGGCTCGTCGAGCAGCAGCACGCGCGGGCGCAGCGTCAGAACGGCCGCCAACGACAGCAACTGTTTGCGACCGCCCGAAAGCGTGTCAGTATCGCGGTGAAGCCAATCTTCCAGCCCAAAGAAATAGCTGGTCTCAGCTACGCGACGGCGCATCTCATCACGCGCTAGCCCCAAGTTTTCCAGGCCAAACGCCATCTCGTGCCACACGGTTTCGCACACGATCTGGTTCTCGGGATCCTGGAACACATAGCCCACGCGCTCCGCCGATGCCCGCACATCCATGTCGGCGACGTTCTCGCCCAGCACGAGCAGTTCGCCAGTGCGCTCGCCCGCCGGAGCGATCTCGGGCTTGAGTAGCGACAGCAACGTCGACTTACCCGATCCGGTACCGCCGACAAGCAGCGCAAATGCACCTTGGGGAACAGACCAGTCGAGTCCCTCGAGCACCGCAGCATCCGCATCGGGGTAGGCAAAGCTCAGGCTCCGCACCTCAATCGCCGGCATATCCGGGCCGCATGCCGCGCCCGACACCGGTCCCCTATCCAACCGAGCCATCAGCCGAACCTCTTCTCATCGATCGCATGCAACACGCAGGGCAGCATCATCCAGGCAGCGTACACGACATAGCCCAGCCACGGCGCCGGCACCGATAGTTGCGGGTAAAACGAATACTGCGTTGTCGCGGTCCATGCCACCGCCACCGCAGCGGCACCAAACACCGCAAGCCCAACCAGCGCGGCAACATCGCCGCGACCCAGCCGATACCGCGCGTACGTCGTGCGACGTGTCGCGGCGCCCCATCCACGGGAGCGCATGGCGTCCGCGCGCTCCAGCGAATCTTCCATGCCCCAGCCCATCAACACGCTCGATGCCCGTAGGCGCGAACGCACGGGATCGGCCGGCGCGCGACCCGGCACATCAATCGCATCCTGCACCGCCAGTACCGTACGACCGCGGCGTAAAAACTGCGGGATAAGCCGCATGCACATCGAGATCATGAGCGCGAGCACCGGCGCGGCGTTGCCCAAAAGCGCAAGTACCTTGTCGTATTCGAGCATCGACGCCGCGGCCTCAAACCACAGCACGCTCGCCACGAACAGCCCGCCCATGCACAGGCCGTAAACCATGCTCTCTAGATACACCGCACGCATGCCAATACGAAACAGCTCCGTCGAGCCCGATGCACTAAACAGCGGATTGAGCACCGCAATGATCAAAATCACCGGCAGCTGCCAGCGAAGCGCGCCCAACGTGCGCGCAACACCGCGCGTCGCAAGCCCGTACGCCAACCCGCCCGCAAGCGATAGCGCAATCAGCACCGGTTGCATCGAGAACATGGTGAGCCCCAACGTCAGCACCATGTAGAGCGCCGGCACCGCCGGATGCGACATCGAAAATGCCGCGACGGGTTCGTTGCCCGATTCCTCTCGCATGGTGTCCACGGGCATCCCCATCCCCTCGCTCAAACGTCAACGCCGCAGCGCCGCCACCATACACAACCAGCGCAAACGCCGTACCGCCGGCCCAAGCCTCAGCTGCCGCGCATCAATCGTTACGCGCTCATCATATGCCTGCGGTATCATATTGCGCCGTGTATCGTTTCCAAACACACGTCTCTATAACGTAACAGGAGATCACATGGACGCAACCGCAATTATCCTCGCCGCCGGCGAGGGCACCCGCATGAAGTCGAACCACTGCAAGGTTTCGCACAAGATTCTAGGCAAGCCCATGGTTCAGTGGATCGTCGACGCCACCATCAAGGCCGGCTGCAGCCGCGTCGTGGTCGTCATCGGCAGCCACGCCGACGAGATGCGCGCCCTCATCGATGGCGCCTACGCCAACAGCGCCACCAAAGTCGAGTGCGTCGAGCAGACCGAGCGCCTGGGCACCGGCCATGCCGTCAAGGTCGCGCTCGAGGCCTGCGGCATCGCGCAAGGCCCCGTCGTCGTGCTCAACGGCGACCTGCCGCTCATCACCGCCGACACCGTCGCCAAGTTCGCGCAGACCGTCGCCACCGGCGAGCTCGCCTGCACCGTCATGACCATGACCCCGCCCGATCCTTTTGGCTACGGCCGCATCAAGCTGGGCGCCGATGGTCAGATCGAGCGCATCATCGAGCAGAAGGACTGCACGCCCGAGCAGGCCGCCACGCTGCTGGAGTGCAACGCCGGCTGCTACGCCTTCGACGGCGCGCAGCTTGCCGCCCACATTAACGAGATCGGCAACGACAACGCGCAGTCCGAGTACTACCTGCCCGACATGCTCGAAATCCTCAAGGGTCACGGCCAGGCAGTCTCCATCTTCCACTGCGACGACTACCGCGACGGCCTGGGCGTCAACAGCCGCATCCAGCTCGCGCAGCTCACCGCCATCGCGCGCGACCGCATCAACGAGCACTGGATGGCAGAAGGCGTCACGTTCATCGACCCCACGCAGGCCTGGATCGGTCCCGACGCCACCATCGGCCGCGACACCGTCGTGTGGCCGCAGACGCATCTGATCGGTCACGTCACCGTCTGTCTCTTATACACATCTCCGAGCCCACGAGACGTAGAGGAATCTCG
>USEK01000198.1 GCA_900553705.1 uncultured Collinsella sp. | reverse complement strand
CTAGTCGTCGGCAGCGTCAGATGTGTATAAGAGACAGATGCCATGTCGATCGCGGTCCCCACCGTCTACCCTCTCCTCTTTTCACTCGAATCTTTGCTCGAGCCGTCGCTCGAGCCCTCGCTCAAATCGTTCGCGTCGTCTTTGCGCGGCAGGCGGCCGGCGACCGTCTCGCGCAGAGCACACCATTTATCCGCCAGGCACACAATCCAAGCCTCACGACACGTCGGCGGCACCGGCACCAGCGGAAACATATGCCGCACGATAATATTCCGTTCGCGCGACGTCAGCTCAAAATCTTCCTCCGCGCGCGCTAGGGCAAAAAACGGGTGGCGAAAGCCATGCAGCCGATGGCTTGGGTCGGGATCGTGCCAATCGTAGAGAAAGTAATCGTGTAACAAGGCTCCGCGCAGCAGCGAGGCACGGTCGATCGAAACACCGACGCGGCCCAGGCGCTCGGCAAAGGACAGGCTCGTCCGCGCTACCGAAGTCACATGTGCATAGACCGTCACGTCGCCATGCTGGATAAACTCGCGCGTCAGGTCCAAGCGGCCCGCCTGGGCGAGCTGGCGGGCGGCATCGTCGACCTCGTGCGCGATTTTCTCGGCACGAACGGCATCGGACATGCTGCCTCCTTCCAGCGGCTCACGGCGGCAAGCCACGGCCTGCACGTATTGAAAAAATCATCATCGAATCTATCAGTATGGCATCGGACAAAACGTTTTGCCCCACCAGTTGGCGAATTACCGCGCCGCCGTCACATATCAAACGCCAAAATGTGCGAAACTGTCTTGTGCAATTGTGTCGGCCGAGGGAGCGCCGGCACTCGATTCGCATGGAGTAACCCACAACGATGCTGCTTACGCAAACGACAACGCCCGAGGACGTCAAGGCTCTTAATCGTGCCGAGCTCCCGCAGCTCTGCGACGAGATTCGCCACGCCATCCTCGAAAGCTCCGCCGCCGTCGGCGGGCACGTTGCCCCCAACCTGGGCGTCGTTGAGCTTACGGTCGCGCTCCATCGCGTGTTTAACTCCCCTATCGACAAGATTCTCTTTGACGTTTCGCACCAGACCTACGCCCACAAGGCGCTGACTGGGCGCGCGTACACTTATATCGATCCGAAGCGCTTTGGCGAGGCCTCTGGCTTTGCCAATCCCGACGAGTCCGAGCACGACCTGTTCGCCATGGGCCATACCTCCACGTCGGTGAGCCTGGGCTGCGGCCTGGCGCACGCTCGTGACCTGGCGGGCGATGCGTACAACGTCATCACCATCATTGGCGACGGCTCGCTTTCGGGCGGCCTGGCGTTTGAGGGCTTCAACAATGCCGCCGAACTCGACAGCAACCTGATCATCATCGTCAACGATAACGACCAGTCCATCGCCGAGAACCACGGTGGCCTCTATCGCAATCTGGCCGAGCTGCGCGCCAGCAACGGCACCTGTGAGCGCAACGTTTTCCGCGCGATGGGACTCGACTACCGTTATTTGGACGCCGGCAACGACGTGTTGGCCCTAGTCGACGCGCTGCAGGAACTGCGCAATATCGATCATCCCATCGTGCTGCACGTCTCCACCGCCAAGGGCAAGGGCTTTGAGCCAGCCCAAAACGACCCCGAGCGCTGGCACCACGTGGGTCCGTTTGACATGGCGACCGGGCGCAAGCTCTGCCCGGGCCATCCGAGCGAGCCTGCGCCGCGCACCTACGCCGACATTACGGGCGAGGCGCTCAGCGCCGCCATCGAGCGCGATCCGCAGGTCGTGGGCATCACGGCCGCCACACCCTACATCATGGGCTTTACACCCGAGCTTCGCGCCGCCGCCGGCAAACAGTTCGTCGATGTGGGCATTGCCGAGGAGCACGCCGTGACCTTTGCCACCGCGCTTGCGCGCTCGGGCGCCAAGCCAGTCTTTGGTGTGTACGGCACGTTTTTGCAGCGCGCCTACGACGAGCTGTGGCACGACCTGTGCCTCAACGACGCCCCCGCAACCATTTTGGTGTTTGGTGCGTCAATCTTTGGCACCACGTCCGAGACGCACCTTTCGTTCTTTGATATTTCCATGCTGGGCGGTCTTCCCAACATGCACTACTTGGCGCCGGCCTGCATGGAGGAATATCTGTCCATGCTGAGCTGGTCGCTCGACCACCGCGAGCATCCCGTGGCAATCCGCGTACCGGGCATCGGCCTGGTAAGCCGCCCCGACCTTGCGCCCGCCGAAGACACCGACTACAGCGCCGTTCGCTACAACGTGGTGCGTCAGGGCCGCGACGTTGCCGTGCTCGCGCTTGGCGATTTCTTTGAGCTGGGTGAGCGCGTGGCAAACCGCTTGGCCGCCGAGTACGGTATCGAGGCCACGCTCGTCAACCCTCGCTTTGCAGCCGAGCTCGACCGCAAGTTCCTCGACAGCCTTGTCGCCGAGCATCGCGTTGTCGTCACCCTCGAGGACGGCATCTTGGACGGCGGCTGGGGCGAGCGCGTGGCGTGCTACCTGGCCTGCACGCCCGTGCGCACGCGCACCTTCGGCATCGCCAAGGGCTTCCCCGACCGCTACGACCCCAACGAACTGCTCGCGCAGAACGGCATGACGGTCGAGAACATGGCCGCCGAAGCCGCAAGACTACTCAACGAGTAAGAAAACCTCCGCAAGGAAAGCACCCCCCTGCGGAGGTTTTTGTTTTCGCGACGCGATTATCTCAATCTGTAACATCTAGGGCCCGAATTCCCGTCTAACTGTTACAGATCTAGACAAGACGTCTTAGTCCCTGACCTTTGTCTCAATCTGTAACAGATAGAGACCTTTTGTCCGTCCAGATGTTACAGATCGAGACATTCGAATTCCCCTGAAGAGAAAATCTCGATCTGCAACAGTTAGAACCCATTTCCTCGTCTACCTGTTACTGATTGAGACAAAACAGCGAGGCGGGCCGTCCGAAAAGCACTATCTCAGCAGCAACAACCGACGTTTGTCCAGATAAAACCTGCCAAAATAAACCTGTCCCTTTTTAATATGAGCAGGACATTGTCAAGAGGCAAAATCGGGCCTGGCCCCAACGAT